>CAVCXQ010000088.1:0-5616 GCA_963606275.1 uncultured Muribaculaceae bacterium
GCGAGAACTGCCGTCCGCCGCTCACGTCCGTCCAGCCCGACTTCGAGCAGGAGGGGTTTCTCGCCGCGCAGGCTCTTGACGCGCTGATGCGGCGGAAGGGGGGCGAGCCGGCGCGGACGCTCTACGTTGGCGTCAGGGCGGTGGTGCGCCGCGACTCGACGGCGGACGTGTCCGTCGCCGGCAAGCTCGTGCAGAAGGCCGTCGTCTACATCCGCAAGAACGCGCTGCGCGGCATTTCGGTGCCGGACGTCGCGCGCCATCTCGGATGCTCGCGGCGGCTCGCCGACCTGCGGTTCCGCGAGCTGATGGGCACGACGATAGGCGAGACTATCGTCACGGCGAGGCTGGACGAGGCGAAGAGGCTGCTCGCGGAGACGAAGGCGTCGATCAAGGATGTCGCCGCGCGCTGCGGCTACGAGAACGCGAACTCGCTCAAGAACCTCTTCCGGCGGCGCTTCGGGATGTCGATGCGCGAATGGCGCCGCCGCCAGGCCTGACGTCCGCCGCGGCGGTTCTTGCTATCTTGTTCATGTCGTTGTTCCTTTCTGACGTTGCTTCGTCTTCGCCTCCGTCTTTCGGAGACGCGGGGATTATGCCTTATGCCATAATCCCGCGGCAGCCTCCCACGGCGGGGGGAAATTATGGTATAATCGTCCGCAACGCTTTTCGAAGTCAAACCAGAAAGGGACAGACACACCATGCAGAGACGCGAGTTCATCAAGTCAATGGCGGCGGCCGGGGCGGCCCCGCTGCTCTTCAACGGATGCGCGTGCGGCTTCGCCGCCAACCGCAAGATCAACGTCGGCGTGATCGGCTACGGGCGCATCGCGCACTCCATGGACGTCCCCGGCGTCCAGCAGTTCACCGACCGCTGCGTCATCACCGCGGTCGCCGACCTCGACACGAAGCGCGCCGCGTTCGGCAAGGCGCAAATCGAGGAGCGCTACGCGAAGCAGGGGATCTCGCAGGCGGTGCGCGTCTACGACGACTACCGCGAGATGGTCGCCGACACGTCGATCGACGCGGTGATGCTCTGCATCCCCGACCACCAGCACGCGCTCGTCGCCACGACCTGCCTGCTCGCCGGCAAGCACGTGTTCCTGCAGAAGCCGTTCGCGCAGACGATCCAGGAGGGGCGCGTCGTCGCCAACGTCGCGGCGGAGAAGGGGCTCGTCCTCCAGGTCGGCGCGTGGCAGCGCTCGCGTCCGCAGTTCCGCAAGGTCGTCCAGCTCGTGCGCAACGGGCGCATCGGCCGCGTCGCGCGCGTCGAGGTCGGCATCGGCCTCGACAAGTCCGGCGGCTGCCGCACCCCGGAGCCGGTGCCGGCGAACCTGAACTACGACGCCTGGCTCGGGCCGACGGACGGCTCGGCGCCCTACAACTGGACGCGCGTCCACAACCGGGACGTCAACCACATCTGGGACCGTCCCGGCTGGATCCAGCTCGCGCCGTACGGGTGGGGCATGATCACCAACTGGGGGGCGCACCACCTCGACATCACCGCGTGGGGGCTGAACCGCGACCCGAGCTCGGTGCGCGGCACGTGCGAGTGGATGGACCTCTCCGGCACGAACCTCTGGAACGTCCACACGAAATACGACCTCCACTACGACTGCGGCGGCGCCGACGTGCACGTCTGCGACAGGTTCCAGATGGGCGTCAAGTTCGTGGGCGAGAACGGCGACTGGCTCTGGTGCACGCGCGGCGCGATGAAGGTGACGCCGAGCGACCCTGAGCCGAAGGTCGCTCCGGGCCAGCTCGGCCCGATCGCCGCGTCCAGGCCGGAGCTGCTCGCCGACCTCAGGCCGTCCGAGATCGTCGACGACGCGCTCGCGCGCGGCGGCGAGAGGTTCCTCACCACCGACGACCATTACGAGAACTGGCTGGAGGCGATGGCGCGCGAGGACCCCGGCTACACCGTCGCCTCCGCCGAGGAGTCCCACCGCTCCACCTCGTTCTGCTCGCTCGGGCGTATGTGCATGGAGCTCGGCCGCGGCAAGTCCGGCGGGGCGTCCCTCGACTGGGACGCGAAGAACGAGGTCTCCGGCAGCAAGGAGGCGAACGCCATGCTCGCGCCGTTTGCCCGCGGCAAGTACGACCTGCACGTGCCGCTCGCCGCCGCCGGGCTCGACTACGACAGGATGATCAAGCCCATCGCCTGAACGAAGGCCGAAAGGAATCCATGAAGATGAACTCCGTGAAGGCAATCGCCGCAGCCGCCGCCATGGCGGCGGCGGGCTGCACCACCTGCGACGAGCCGGCCGCGCCCGCCGGCCGCGCAGACGCGAGGAGATACCCGGTCGTCGAGGACACGACGGGACAGCGGCAGTGGAAGATGCCGTTCAGGCTCGGCCTCGCCGGCTACACGGCGCACAAGATGAGCCTCGACGACACGCTCGCGCTCATGAAGTCCGTAGACCTCCACTACCTCTGCGTCAAGGACTTCCACCTCAAGTACACGGCGACGGACGCCGAGATCGCCGCGTTCAAGGCGAAGTGCGCGGAGTTCGGCGTCACGCCCTACGCGCTCGGCCCGCTCTACACGAAGACGAACGAGGAAGTCCGCCGCTACTTCGAGTTCGCGAAGCGCTTCGGCGCGAAGGTCGTCGTCGGCGTTCCGTGCGAGAACGGAGACGAGAAGGGCACCTGGACGAAGCTCCGCGGCTCGCGCAAGCAGCTCGAATACATCGACACGCTCGTCAAGGAGTTCGACATCCGCTACGCCGTCCACAACCACGGCCCGAACGCGCCGGAGATGTTCCCGGACGTCGAATACGGATGGAACCTGGTCAAGGACCTCGACCCGCGCATCGGCTTCTGCATCGACGTCGGCTGGGAGTTCGGCAGCGACCGCGACCCGGCGGCGACGATCAGGAAGCACGGCGACCGCATCTTCGACGCGCACCTGAAGAACTTCGCGCTGAACCTGCCGGGGGCGGAGAAGATCGGCAGGAACAGCTTCACCACCGTGCCGATGCCGCGCGGGGCAATCGACTACGGCGAGGTCTTCAAGGCTTTCGCCGACGTCGGCTACACGGGCGTCTGCTCGTTCGAATACGAGCGCGACTTCGACGACAACCTCGAGGGGCTCGCCGAGTCCGTCGGCTACGCCCGCGGCGTCTGCGACACGCTGCAGGTCAAGGCGAAGATGAAGCCCGTGCCGGCCGGCGCGAACACGCTGACGGCGGCGGAGAAGGCGGAGGGGTGGACGCTCCTCTTCGACGGAAAGAAGCTTCCGACGGACACGTTCGTCGGCGTCCGCGACGGCTTCAAGACGTTTCCGAAGAAGGGCTGGTACGTGCAGGACGGATGCCTGACGATGCGGCCGGTGAACGGGATCGCGAACGGGACGTGGTTCCCGCTCCCGCCGGAAGACCAGAAGCTCGGCGGCGGCGGCGACATCGTGACGGTCGGGAAGTTCCGCGACTTCGCGTTCAAGTTCGACTTCCGCCTCACCGAGGCGGCGAACTCCGGCGTCAAGTACTTCTACGACGAGACGCAGAACGGCGGCAGCTGCGAGGAATACCAGGTGCTCGACGAGGCGCACCCCGACTCGACGAAGGGGCGGGACGGCAACCGCCGCGTGGCGACGCTCTACGACATCTTCCCGGCGAAGGGCGCGGACGCGGCGATCCGCCCGCTCGGCGAGTGGAACGAGGGGATGGTCGTCGCGAAGGGCGCGAAGGTCGAGCACTGGCTCAACGGCGTCAAGGTCCTCGAATACGAGCGCGGCTCGAAGGCGTTCCGCGACGCCGTCGCCAAGTCGAAATACGCGACCTGGGGCAAGACTGCGGACGGCAAGCCGCAGCCGTGGGGCGAGGTGAATGAAGGCCGCCTGCTCCTCCAGGACCACTCCGACTCGACCGTCTCCTTCTGCAACCTGAAGGTCAGGGAGCTGTAAACGCGATGGCAACCACGGATCTCACGGATCTTCACGGATTCTCGTTGGAGATAAATCCGCGAGATCACAGGATGGAGACGCATGAACAGAAGAGACTTCCTTAAGTCGCTGGCGGCGGCGGGGGCCGTGCAGGTCCTCGCGCCGGGGTGCTTCTCGGCGGACGCCTACCGGGCGAACGGCAAGGTGCGGCTTGCGGCGATCGGGATCGGCGGCCAGGCGTGGTACGACCTCCGGGAGTTCGCGAAGAACGCGGACGTCTGCGAGGTCGTCGCGCTCTGCGACACGGACGTCGGGGCGCCGCACACCGAGGCCGCGCTCAGGGCGTTCCCGAAGCTGCCGCGCTTCCAGGACTTCCGCGTCATGTTCGACGAGATGGCGGACGGCATCGACGCGGTGCTGGTCGGCATCCCCGACCACTCGCACTTCTGCGCGTGCGTTCACGCGATGCGCCTCGGCAAGGCCGTCTACTGCGAGAAGCCGCTCGCGCACTCGATGAGGGAGTGCGAGATCCTGCGGCGGACGGCGGAGGCGTCCGGAGTCGTCACGCAGATGGGCAACCAGGGCCATTCGGGCGACAACTACTTCCAGTACCGCGACTATGTCAAGGAGGGCGTCCTCAAGGACGTCACGAAAGTCGTCGCGCACATGAACATGCAGCGGCGCTGGCACAAGTGGGGCGGCAAGGTGACGGGCTACCCGAAGGCCGAGACGCTCCCCAAGACGCTCGACTGGAACGCCTGGGTGTCGTCCGCCCCCTGGCACGACTTCTCGAAGGACCTCGCCTACGGCGAGTGGCGCTGCTGGTACGACTACGGCAACGGGTGCATGGGCGACTGGGGCGCGCACATCCTCGACGGCGTCCACCGCTTCACCCTGAACGGCGACCTGCCGACGGAGGTGAAGATCTCGGACGTGAAGGGCTGGAATCCCTACGTGTTCCCGATCCAGGATACGCTGACGATGGAGTTCGCGGCGGGGAACGGACACGGCCCCGTCACGGTCGAGTGGTACGAGGGGCTGAAGAACCTGCCGAAGCTCCCGAAGGGCTTCCGCTATGCGGACAACAAGGGCCTCTTCCCGCCCTCGACGGCGAACGACGGGCTCGTCGACCCGCAGCTCAAGCCGGGCAAGGAGATCTACCTGAAGGACGGCACGGTCTGGCAGGGGCTCTCGCACTCGGCGACGCTCGTGCGCGTCGGGGCGCAGGACGCGTCCGTGCCGGCGTTCGAGAAGACGACGTGCGACCACTGGCGCAACTTCATCCTGGCCGTGCGCGGCGAGGCGGAGGCGCATAGCCCGTTCTCGGTGGCGACCCCGCTCTCGGAGGTCTTCTGCCTCGGCGTGGCGGCGCAGCGCCTCAACCGCGGCTTCCGCTTCGACCCGGCGACGCGCCGCGCCGTCGGCGACGAGGAGGTCAACCGCCTCCTCGACGGCCCGGCGCCGCGCAAGGGCTGGGAGGAATACTACCGGACGTGAGGATCTCGGATATGGCGCCTTTTGTTATGGTATAATGCGCGGCATGAAACCGATCGCCACCAACATCGCGGACTTCGAGACCCTGCGCAAGGCTGGGCAGATCTACGTCGACAAGACGGCGCATCTGCACCGCCTCATCACCGACCCGAGCCGAACGTTCTTCTTCTGCGCCCGGCCGCGCCGGTTCGGCAAGTCGCTGAGCGTGACGACGATGAAGTCCATCTTCCTCGGCCACCGCG
>CAVCXQ010000089.1:0-5601 GCA_963606275.1 uncultured Muribaculaceae bacterium
GGCGAGGCACGGCAGCGAAAGGACGGCGGACAGAACTGAAGCAACAGGTTTCATGTGGAGCATTATACAAAACTCCCCCGTCCGGGAACACACCCGAATGGGGGGGAGTAGTTGGCCGATGCCGAGGGCGAAGCGCGGTCAGACGACGGGGACTTCCGTCTCCTCTCGCGTGGCAAGGTCCTTCATGCGGGCGACGCCCTTCTCGACGTCGTCGGGACCCAGGAACACGGCCTTCGCCGCGCCGCCCGCGTCGGCGTGCGAGAAGAACTTCTTCGGCTTCTGCGCGTGGAGCGCGAGGTCGACCGACGCCCCGTCGCGACGAAGCCTCGTCGCGAGGCGGAGCGCGGCGTCGCGCTGCTCCGGGAACATGAAGCCGACCGCGACGCCCTTCTTCGCCGTCGCCGCGTCCGCCCCGAGCCGCGCCTTCAGGAGCTCCGTGACGACGACGTCGCCGAAGCCGAGGCCGACCGCGCTCGTCGGCTCGCCGCCGATCGTCGTCAGCAGGTTGTCGTAGCGGCCGCCGCCGAAGATCGCGCGGAACTCGCCTTTCGCGTCGAACGCCTCGAAGACGACGCCAGTGTAGTAGCTGAGTCCGCGGATGACCGAGATGTCGAAGACGAGCGCGTCCGCGAACCCCGCGATCTCCGCGAGCCGGAAGAGCTCCACCAGCTCCGGGCTGTCCTCGCAGCTCTTGGTGTCCATGATCGCGAACGTCGCCTTCACGTCGTCGTCGGAAAGCCCGCCGTCGCGGAGCATCGCGGCGATCTCGGCGTCCGGCATCTTGCCGCGCTTGTCGAGAGCGAGGAATACCTGGGCGTGCTTGTCGGAAGCGATTCCGCTCCTCTCCAGGAGCTCGCCGAGGAACTTGCGGGACGAGACGTGGACCTTGAAGTCGTCCGTGGAGAGCCCCATGCGGCGCAGGGCGTCGACCGCCGCGCCGATGACCTCGACCTCGGCGAGGATGGAGTCCTCGCCGATGATGTCGACATTCCACTGGTAGTGCTCGCGCTTGCGTCCCTTGGTCATGCGCTCGTAGCGGAAGCACTGCGCGATCGTCGTCCACTTGAGCGGGAAGGAGAGCTCCTTCTGGCGCTGTGCGACCATGCGCGCGAGGGTGGGCGTCATCTCGGCGCGGAGGGCGAGGTGGCGCTCGGACTTGTCGAGGAAGTGGTAGATCTGCTCGCCGACCTCCTCGCCGGCCTTGCGGGCGAGGAGGTCGTAGCTCTCGACGACGCAGGCGTCGTAGGGGCGGAAGCCGGCGGCCTCGCCGGCGGCGCGGAACGCGTCGAAGACGCGGTTGCGCCAGGCCATGTCCTCGGGGTAGAAGTCGCGCATTCCGCGCGGCGGCTCAAAGCTGATTCTCTCTGCCATTGCTTACAGTTCCACTTCCTGGTTTCTGCCTATTTCTTTTCCTTCTCCACCGTCGCGTCGAGCTGCGTGACCTTCCTGATCTCGCTGCGCGGGAACGACTGGACGATGCCGAGCGACACCTCCATGGTGACGGACTCGCTCGACGTTGACACGAGGACGCCGCGGTAGGTGCCGCGGGCGGTGACGATCTCGCAGTCGGGGACGAAGACGCGGCGCAGTCGGACGCGGTGCTGCGAGGTCTTCTGGTTCTCGACCTGGACGAGCAGCGAGCGGTCGGCGAAGCCGTCCTTCGCGACGACGACGCGGTGCTCGCCGGCGTGGACGTTGTGGACGACGAGCGGGTCGCTGACGTCGGCCGCGGGGTCCTTGGACTTCGTCGTGCCGACGACGCGCCCGTCGACGGAGACCTGCGCCCCGACCGGCGAGGTCATGACCTCGATGACGCCCATGACGCTGGAGAGGCGGAACTCCTCGTTCGCGGACGCGCCGTTTTCCAGCGTCACCGTGCGCGTCTGCGTGCCGTGTCCGTCGAGCTCGGCGCGGACGGCGTAGTCGCCTGGCTTAAGTCCTGCGAGCGACAGCGGGGCCTTGCCCTCGTAGCGGTCGTCGACGTAGATCCTGGCGCCCTCCGGCACCGAGGTCACGCGCATCGTCCCCGGCAGCCCCTTGAGGACGACCGGGAGCGTCTGGACGTCTCCGGCGCTGACCGCGAGGTCGCGCACCGCCTCCTCGTAGCCGGCGAGCGAGAACTTGACGATCGCCCTTCCCTTCGGGACCCCGGTGACGCGCAGCGGCGCGTCGCCGGTCTTCCCGCGCACGATCCCGTTCACCGTCACCTCGGCGCCGGCCGGCTCGCTCATCACGTCGATCGTCCCGGAGGCCGGCACCAGCCGCTCCTCGCGCACCAGCGGACGGCGTCCGTCGAAGCGCACCGAGATCGTCTGGTCCAGGTAGCCGGCCTTGCGCAGGCGGACCTGGTGGACGCCTCCGGCGGACAGGCTGGCGACCAGCCGCGGGGTCTGGCCGACGGACGCGCCGTCGACCTGGACGTCCGCGCCCTCAGGCTCCGTCTTCACCAGCAGCAGTCCCTTCGTCTCCTCCAGAACGGTGTTCTGCTGCACGAGCGGGCTCTTGCGGGTGTCGACGAAGCGGACGGACTCGTCGTGTCCGGCGAGACGCAGCTTCACCAGGTGCCGCCCCGGCTCCAGGTCGTAGAGCGTGACAGGGGTCACGCCACGGTCGCGTCCGTCGACGATCACCGTCGCCCCCGACGGGTTGGACGTGAGGCTCACGCGGCACGCCGCCGGCGCGTCGTCCGCCGCCGTCGCCGAAGCCGTCGCCGCCAGCGCGAGAAACGCCGCGGCCGCCATTCGCAGGAAAACTCCCATCACTTGCCTCCCTTTAGCCTGCGCTCGACGTCGACGAGCTTCGCGGACGCCTCGCGGTGTCTTTCGTCGGAGCGGTCAGGCACCAGCTCGAGCAGCGTCTGCAGCTCGCGCTTCGCCTCCTCCCACTGCTGGAGGTTGATCGCCCGGTCGGCGAGGAACCGCTGTTCGTCGTAGCGGCGCCGCAGCTCCGCCTTCGCGTCCTCGAGCCCCTTCTTCGCCTCCGCCGCGAACTCCGGCTTCGGCTTCACCGTCTCGAGGTAGTAGAGCGTCTCCTCGAACTTCTTCATCGACGCATACAGGTTGCCGTGCTGGACCTCGCGGTCGTCCCACCTCGCGCGCGCCACCGCAAGGGCCTCCTCGGCCATGGCGACGAGCCTCTCGCGGGACTGCGGCAGGGCCCAGACGCCGAGCTGGTTCTGCGAGAACGTCTCCAGCCGCTCGCGGATCGCCCGGAAGGCGTCCGGCTCCTCCGCGTTGACGATGCGCACCGTCCGCACCCGCGAGGCGTAGACCACGCGGAGGCGCCACGACCTGAGCTCCGCCGCGCCGGGGTCGACGTCCTCGTAGCGCCGGCTCACGCCCTCCAGGGCGGCGAACGACAGTATGTCGCCGAGCTCGGCCATCGCCGCGCCATCGAGCTTCTGGCTCTTCTCGACGTGGCGTCCCTCGCCCGGCACGTTGTCCACCACGACGCGGAGCACGCCGTCGTCGGACAACGCGAGCGCGTAGCGGAAGATGTGGCCGGAGTCGGCCTCGACCTTCTCGTAGGCGAACTCTCGGACGGACATGTCCTCCTGCGGAGCCTCCATGATCACGGTCTCCTGGCGCGCCGTGAAAAGGGACGGCAGGAATGCCGACGCGAGCGCGGCCAGGACTATGGCGGCCGTCACGACGCGGAGGCTCTTCGCGCGCCTGGCGCGGCGCATGGCCTCGTCGTCGCCGACGCCCTGTCCCGCCGCGCCCGGCCTCGCGCCGAGGCCGAGGTCCACGGAGTCCGCCGGCGCGGCCGGTGCGCCGTCGCCGACGACGCGGAGGACGGTCGCGCCGACCTCGACCAGGTCGCCCGGCCTGAGGGACGCCGGCCCGTCGCCGAGCTGGCGTCCGTTCACGAAGGTCCCGTTCGCGCTCGCCAGGTCGGTGACGCGCACGCCGTCGTCGCCGACCGCCTCGAAGAGGCAGTGGTTGCGCGAGAGCTCCTCGTCCGGCACGTGGACGTCGTTGGACGACGAGCGCCCGAGCCGGAGCCCGCCGGACGGGACGGCGAAGCGGCGGCCGGCGAGGGCGCCGGACACGATCTCTATCTCTGGTCTCTTGCTCATCCGAAGAACCCTTTCAGGGCCTGGCTTAGGACAGGCCCGAGGAGTATCACGAAAACGGCCGGGAAAATGCATAGCATCAGCGGGCCGAGCATCTTGACCGGGGCCTCGGCCGCCAGCTTCTCGGCGCGGTCAAAGCGCTTCGACCTGAGCTGCTCGGACTGTATGCGCAGGATCGCGCCGATCGACACGCCCAGCTCGTCCGCCTGGATGAGCGCGAAGGCGACGGCCTTGAGGTCGGGCTGGCGGACGCGCTCGGCCATGTTGCGCAGGGCCTCCTTGCGCGACGAGCCGACCTGGATCTCCTTCGTCATCCGCAGGAGCTCCTCGTTGAGCGGGTCGAGCCGCCGCGACTTGCAGTTGCGCTGCAGCGCGCTGATGAAGTCCATGCCCGCCTCGACCGAGAGCGTCAGCAGGTCGAGCACGAACGGCAGGGCCTTCTGGATGGAGAGGTGGCGGCGTTTCTGCGCCCCGCGGAGCCAGAGGGCGGGCTGGACGTAGGCGAGGCCGACGGACGCAAAAGCGACCATCGCCCATCCGCCGGCGCCGAGTCCGTCGCCGCCGAACGCCAGCGTCGCGAGCAGCCCGACGGAAAGGCAGGCGAACGGCGCGACCACGATCGGCACGAGGATGCGCATGGCGACGAACTCGCGTCCGGAGAGGAGTCCCTCGAAGCCGGCGGAGACGAGAGTCCGGTCGGCGGCGGACACCGCGCCGGCGAGCGCGGGGCGCGAGACCAGGGCGTCGAAGTTCGGCGCGAAAGGCAGGAGGGCCCGGTAGAGCAGCGGGATGGAGCGGGCGGTGCGCCGTCCGTCGGCGAGCGTGACGTAGGTGACCTCTCCGGCGAGGGAGGCGAGATGCCACGTGACGCCCGCTGCCGCAAGCGCCCAGAACGCGACGACCGCTATGGAAAGAACGTCCGTTGCCATCCCGTGCGATTACCCTTCTTCTGCTCCGATTATACCAAAAAGCCGGCTAGTTGGCGTCGCCCATCGTCACGCGGAGGACTTCGGAGAGCGAGGTCATGCCGCTGGCGACCTTGAGCATCCCGTCCTCGCGCAGGGTGCGCATCCCCATCTCGCGGGCGCGCTGGCGGAGGAGCGTCGCGGGTGCGTGGTCGAAGATGAGGCGCTGGATGGTGTCGTCGACCTTGAAGATCTCGAAGATGCCCTTGCGTCCCTTGTAGCCGGTGCGGCCGCACTTGTCGCAGCCCGCCCCGTGGAACATCCGCTCCGGCACCTGCGCGCCGGAGCCGCCGGAAAGCCCGGTGAGCATCTTGATCTCGCGCTCGGTCGGCGTGTACGCCTCCTTGCAGCTCTCGCAGATCGCGCGCACCAGGCGCTGGGCCATCGCGGCGCGGAGGGCGGACGCCACCAGGAACGGCTTGACGCCGATGTCGAGAAGTCGCGTGACGGCCGACGGCGCGTCGTTGGTGTGCAGGGTCGAGAACACGAGGTGGCCGGTGAGGGCGGCCTCCATCGCGATGTCCGCCGTCTCCGCGTCGCGGATTTCGCCGATCATCACGA
>CAVCXQ010000090.1:0-5562 GCA_963606275.1 uncultured Muribaculaceae bacterium
CCGCCGCACAGGGCGGCAATCGCCGCACAGCAGAGGATCTTGCTTTTCATACGTCCGCGTATTATAGCAAAAACGCGCGTCCGTGCGCCCGCTTGACGCGGGAGAGGCGCATTTGGTAGACTACGCGGAAATCCGGCGGGAGGATAGCCTTTTCCGGCGCCCGCGACGGATGCAACCAGCGGAAATACGGGTGGCGCGGGCGCAATGCTCAATAGACTGTCAGTCAGGAACCTCGCCGTCGTCGAGGAGGCGGAGGTCGGCTTCGACCCCGCCCTGAACGTCATTACCGGCGAGACCGGCGCCGGCAAGTCAGTCCTCATGGGCGCGCTCGAGCTCGTGCTCGGCGGCCGCGCCGACGCCTCCGTCGTCCGCGAAGGCGCCAGGGAGGCCGAGGTCGAGGCCGACTTCGGCGACGCCGTCGTCCGCCGCACCGTCACCAGGGAGGGACGCTCCCGCGCCTGGATCGACGACGAGAGCGTGTCCGTCGCCGAGCTCCGCGAGTTCGGCCGCGGCCGCGTCGACGTCCACGGCCCGAACGCCAACCAGCGGCTCGTCGAGGAGCGCTTCCAGCGCGAGACCCTCGACGGCTTCGGCGTCCCCGCCGCCGCCTCCGAGCGCTACGCCGCGAAATGGAAGGCCCTCTGCGACGTCCGCGCCGAGATCGCCGCGCTCGCCGAGGGCGGGACGGAGGACGAGGCGGACATGCTGCGATTCCAGGTCGGCGAGCTGGAGGGCGCGGAGCTCTCCGAGGACGACGAGACGCTCGCCGAGCGCCACGCCGCCGCCGCCCACGCCGAGGAGGTCGTCGAGAACGCCGGCGCCGTCACCGAGGCTCTCGGCGGCGACGGAAGCGTCTCCGAGATCCTCGCGTCCGTCCAGCCGCGCCTCCGCGCCCTGGCGCGGCGTCTCCCGCAGGCCGAGGCGTGGTCGGCGGAGGCGGACGAGATCGCGGTGCGCGTCCAGGAGCTTTCGCGGACGGTTGCGGACGCCGCGTCGTCGATGGACGTCGGGGCGGACGAGCTCGCCGCGCTCGACGACCGCCTGACCGTCGTCAACCGCCTCAAGCGCAAGTTCCGCGCCGACACCGTCGCCGCGCTGATCGACCTGCTCGCCGCCAAGCGCGGGCGGCTCGCGGCGATCGAGGGGCGCGAGGCTCGGCTCGCCGAGCTGGAGAAGGCGCGCGCGGACGCCGAGCGCGAGGCGAAGTCCGCCGGCGCGGCGCTTACGAAGGCGCGCGCGGCCGCCGGGACGCGCCTCGCCAAGGCGGTCACCGAGTCGCTGCGCGACCTCGGCTTCGCCCGCGCGTCGCTCTCGGTGCGCCTCGACCCGCAGGAGCCGGACGCCGGCGGATGCGACCGCGTCACCTACATGTTCGAGCCCAACCCCGGCGAGCCGGCGCGTCCGCTGGCGGACATCGCCAGCTCCGGCGAGATCGCCCGCGTCATGCTCGCGCTCAAGGTCGTCACCGCCTCCGGCCCCATCCCCCATTCCCCATTCCCCATTCCCCATTCCCCGACCACTCTCGTCTTCGACGAGATCGACGCCAACGTCGGCGGGGAGGCAGGCCGCGCCGTCGGCGAGAAGCTCCGCGCCGTCGCCAAGGCCCACCAGGTAATCGCAATCACCCACCTGCCGCAGTCCGCCGTCTACGGAACGCGGCATCTCGTAGTAACCAAGCGCGTCGCGGACGGGCGGACGCGCACCACCATCTCGTCCGTCGAAGGCGACGCGCGCGTCTCGGAGATCGCGCGGATGCTCGGCGGCGAGAAGCTGACCAGCGTAGTAAGGAAACATGCGCAAGAACTCCTCCGCCTATCCCGTTGAATTCGTGTCGGACGCCTTCGGCGAGTCGTCCGCCCTCGCGGACGCCCTGTCGTCGTTCGGGCGCGTCCTCATCGTCGCCGACCAGAACGTGGTCAACCGCGTGGCCGGCATCGGCGCCCGGATCGGGCGCTACTTCCAGGACCGCGGGCTGTCGCTGGCGGCGAAGCCGGTGGTGCTCGCCGGCGGCGAGCGCGCGAAGGCCGACGACCTGCGGAGCGCGCTGGCCGTCGTGTCGGCGGCCCTGGACGCGAAGGTCGGGCGCGGCGACGCGGTGCTGGCCATCGGCGGCGGCGCGGTGCTCGACGTCGCCGGCTACGCCGCGGCGCAGGCGCGCGGCGGCCTCGGCGTCGTCAGGATGCCGACCACGCCCGCCGCGATGATGGACGCCGCGTTCGCCGACTACGCCGCCGTCGACTCCTTCTCGGTCAAGGACGCCCTGCGCGTCCCGTCCGTCCCCGCCGCCGTCGTCGTCGACACGTCGCTGGCGGGCACCGTGCTGGACGGCGTCTGGCGCAACGGCGTCGGCGAGGCAGTCCGCCTCGCCGTCGCGCACGACTCCTCCCTGCTCGCGAAGGTCGAGAAGCTCGCCCCCGACTACTCCGGGCGCCGCGAGGGGACGCTGGACGAGCTGGTGCGCCTCGTGCACGCCGTGCGCTCGAAGAAGGGCGCGACGGCGCTCGGCCTCTGGGCGGCGAACCGCATCGAGCCGATGAGCGGCTACAAGGTCCCCCACGGCTATGCGACGGTGATCGGACTGCTGCTCGAAGTCGGCGCGGCGGTAGCCAGGGGAGCGATGGACGACGAGGACGTCGCGCGCGTCCGCCGGATCTTCCGCGGCTGCGGGACGATCGGGCCGGTCTCGCGCTCCGTCCACCTGGTCAAGCGGTGCGACGACCTGCTGCACGGCCTCGACGCCTGGCTGCTGGCCTCGCCGGACGGAGTGCCCGCGCTCGTGAAGATGGGCAAGTCGGAGCTGGTCGCCGAGCCCGACCGCGACGCCTACCGCCAGGCGGCGGAGTCCTTCGCCCGCACGTTCGTCTCTCCGCCGACGGAGGAGGAGTGAGCCGGCTGGCGATACGCGGGCGGCGCCCGGTGTCCGGGACGCATCGCGTGTCCGGCAACAAGAACGCCGCGCTGCCGATGATCGCGGCGGCGCTGCTGACCTCCGAGCCGGTGACGATCCGCAACCTGCCGGCGATCGACGACGTGGCGCGGATGCTCGACGTGGCGCGCGGCTTCGGCGTCCGCGTCTCGCGCGACGCGGCGTCCGGCTCGGTCACCCTCTGCGCGGCGAAGCTCCGCTCGGCCCGCCTGGCGCCGGAGCTGGCGGCGAAGATCCGCACCAGCTTCCTGTTCGCCGGACCCCTGCTCGCGCGCCTCGGGCGCGCCTCGCTGCCGCCGCCCGGCGGCGACGCGATCGGCCACCGCCGCCTCGACACCCACTTCGCCGGCTTCAAGGCCCTCGGGGCAAGGGCGTCCGCCGGCAAGAAGTCCCTTTCGTTCCGCGGCGACCTGAAGGGCGCCCGGATCCTGCTCGACGAGGCCTCGGTCACGGCGACCGAGAACGTCCTGATGGCGAGCGTCCTCGCCAGGGGGCGGACGGTCATCGGCAACGCGGCCTGCGAGCCGCACGTCGTAGACCTCGCCGAGATGCTCAACGCCATGGGCGCGAAGGTGTCCGGCGCCGGCACCAACCGCATCTCCGTCGAGGGCGTGGAGTCGCTGCACGGATGCGACGTGCGCGTCGGCTGCGACTACATCGAGGCCGGCAGCTACATCGCGGCGGCCGCCGTCACCGGCGGCGAGCTCGTCCTGGAGGGGATCGAGCCGGGTCCCTTCGAGGTCCTCGCAGGGCCGTTCGCCCGCTTCGGCGTGACCTGGACGATCGACGCCGCCGCCGGGACGCTCCGCTACGTCCCCAGGCGGAGGCTGCGCATGAAATACGACTTCGGCGACGCTATACCGTCCATCGCCGACGGCCCGTGGCCGGCCTTCCCGTCCGACCTCATGTCCATCCTCATCGTCCTCGCCACCCAGGCGCGCGGCACCTGCCTGTTCTTCGAGAAGATGTTCGAGTCGCGCCTCTACTTCGTTGACCACCTTCGGCAGATGGGCGCCAAGATCGTGCCATGCGACCCGCACCGCGTCGTCGTCACCGGCCCGTCCTCGCTCTACGGCGGCACGGTCACCTCGCCCGACATCCGCGCCGGCATCGCCCTGGTCATCGCCGCGCTCTGCGCCAGGGGCGAGACCACCATCCTCAACGCAGAGTCCATCGACCGCGGCTACGTCTCCGCCGAACGCGCCTTCGGAGCCCTCGGCGCCGACGTCACGCGGAAATAGCAGAGACAGGGAGACGTTCCATGCGGACAGTGAACGCGGACGAAGGCGGACTTGACGTGGCGGCGGAGACCCTGCTCTCCGGCGGCGTGGCGGTGGTCCCGACGGACACCGTATACGGACTTGCCGCGCATCCCGGCTTCCCGGCGGCGGTGGACAGGCTCTACTCGATCAAGGCTCGCGACGCGCGCAAGCCGATAGCGCTGCTGGCGGCGGACGCCGACGCGGCGGAGCGCTTCGTCGGCGAGGCCGCCGCGTCCGTCGGCCGCCGCCGCTGGCCCGGCGCGCTCACCGTCGTCGGCTGCGGCGAGGGCGTCCGCGTGCCGGACCACGAATGGACGCGGCGGCTGCTGTCGCGATGCGGCGGCGCCCTCCGCGTCACCAGCGCCAACCTCTCGGGGAGGCGTCCGGCGACGGACGCCGAGGACGCGCTTCGCGACGTCGGGCTCTCCGCCGACCTCGTGGTCGACGGCGGCGTCTCGCCGGGCGGCGTCGCGTCGACCGTCGTCTCCGTCGCCGCCGACGGCGCACTGTCCGTCCTGCGGCCAGGCCCGGAGAAGTTCCTTACCCTCGCCAGCGGCTCGCCGCGCCGCGCCAAGATCCTGCGCTCGCTCGGCGTCGACTTCGTCGTCGCGAAGAGCGGGGCGGACGAAGTCTCGTTCCCCGGCGACCCGGAGCGGACGGTGCGCGAGAACGCGCTCGCGAAGGGAAGGGCGGTCGCCGCCGACGGGCCGGTGCTGAGCGCGGACACGATTGTCTGGCTCGACGGACGCATCTACGGCAAGCCTCGCGACCTCGCGGAGGCGAAGGAATTCCTGCGGTCGCTCTCCGGGCGGACGCACTCCGTGTTCACCGGCGTCGCCCTCGACGGCGAGGCGCAGGTCGTCAGGACGGACGTCACCTTCCGCGAGCTCTCGGACGCGCAGATCGGCGAATACGTCGCGAGGGTGCGTCCGACCGACCGGGCCGGCGCCTACGACATCGACGAGTCCGGCGACCTGCTGGTGGCGGGGATCGACGGCAGCTACGAGAACGTGATGGGGCTCCCGACGGAGCCGCTGAGGGAATGGGGGTTGGTCCGATGACGCTGAAGGTGAGCGGGATCGAGGTGCTGTGCATAATCGGCGAGCGGGCGGACGAGCGGACGCGGCTGCAGCAGCTGCGCGTCGACGCCGTGCTGACGCTGCCTTCGGAGGCGGCGGACGGCGACCGGCTCATGGACACGGTGGACTACGCGGCTCTCGCGGAGCGTGTTCGCGCGGCGCTGGTGGAGGCGAAGTGCCAGATGGTGGAGCACGCGGCGAAGGTCGCGTTCGACGCCTGCGCGGAGGCGTGCGCCGGCATTCCCGGCGCGGCGCCGGCGAGCGTGACGGTGGTCAAGGCGGGGGCGGTCCAGGG
>CAVCXQ010000091.1:0-5502 GCA_963606275.1 uncultured Muribaculaceae bacterium
GCGGCGAGCGCGGCGCTCGCGTGCGCGGCGCTCGCTCTCGCGGCGCCCGCCGCGCAGGCGGCCGACGGCGGCGAAGACGGGACAAGGACGATGCGAGTCGCCGCGCAGCGCGGCGAGAAGTGGTGGGGCGGCACCACCTTCTACGGAAGCGACCAGCCCTACTCCACCGTCGGCTGGCGCGACCTCGCCGCCATGAGCTACTGCAACCCAACCGCGCCGCTCTTCCTCTCCTCCCACGGACGCTACGTCTGGTCGGACAGGCCCTTCGCCTTCTCCTTCGAGAAAGGCGACCTCATAGTCAAGGCGAAGGCGGACGCCATGCCCAAGGTCTGCCAGGCGCCGGAGAAAACTCTCCGAGGGGCCTATCTCGCCGCGTCCGCCGCGCACTTCCCGCCGTCCGGCGAGGCCCCCGACGCGCTCTTCTTCGAGAAGCCGCAGTTCAACACCTGGGTGGAGAGCAAGCTCGTCGGCAACGGCGAGCGCATGGTCTGCGAATACGCGGACGCCATCGCGTCCAACCGCATCCCGTGCGGCGTCTTCATGGTCGACGACGGCTGGGCGCCGTCCAACCGCTACGGCGACGCCGAGTTCAGCTCCGCGCTCTTCCCGCACGCGAAGGAGATGCTCGCGAAGCTCCGCCGGCACGGATTCAAGACCCTGCTCTGGACGACGCCCTACATCGCCCGCGAATGCAGGTTCCACGCGGAGGCGGAGAAGGCGGGGCTTCTCGCCGTCAACCCGAAGACCGGGAGCCCGGCCGGCTTCCGCTACTACCCCGACCTCTGGACGAGCGGGCTCCTGAACCTGCTCGACCGCAGGACCTGGGACCCGATCGAGCGCCGCTACCGCGCGTTCATGGACGAGGCGGGCTTCGACGGCTACAAGTTCGACTTCACCGACGCCGAGTGCGTCCTGCGCCAGCCGCCGGGCGAGGAGTGCTCGTTCCTGCCGGACGGCGCCAGCCCCTGCGACTACACCGGCGCGTGGGGCGACTTCGCGCGCCGCTTCCGCTTCCACGAGCTCCGCGCCGGATGGAAGTTCGGCGGCAAGCCGCTCGTCGTCCGCCTCCAGGACAAGCGCCACCGCTGGGAGGACCTGCGCCTGCTGGTGCCGGACATGGTAGCCGCCGGGCTCCTGGGATGTCCGTTCGTCTGCCCCGACATGATCGGCGGCGGCACGGTGTCGGACGGGTTCCAGGAGGGCGTCGACCGCCGTCTCTTCGTGCGCTCCGCGCAGGTGCAGGCGCTGATGCCGATGATGCAGTTCTCGGCGGCCCCGTGGCGCGTCCTCGACGCCGAGGGGCTCGCGGCGGTCCGCGCCGCGGCCGAGCTCCACGTCGCCTTCGCGCCGGAGATCCTCCGCCTCGCCCGCCACGCGGCGAAGACCGGCGAGCCGATCCTCCGCGCCATGGAATACGCGTTCCCCGGAGCCGGCTTCGACGAGTGCCTCCAGCAGTTCATGCTCGGCGAGAACTGGCTCGTCGCGCCCGTCGTCACCCCCGACGACAAGGTGACCGTCCGCCTGCCGAAGGGGCGGTGGCGCGACGACCTCGGCGAGGTCCACGTCGGCCCGAAGACCCTGGAGCTCGCGGACGTCCCGCTCTCGCGGCTGCCGCGCTTCGAGCGGCTGCCGTCCGCCGCGTCCATCCGCGTCTCCGTGCCGGAGCCGGACGCCGGGCTCGGCACGATGCCGGACGCGCCCTACGTCGTCGACTACTACGCGCCGCCGCCGGACGCCGTGCCGGCGCTCGACGTCGCCGCCTACACGCCGAACGTGCGCGTCCCCGAATACCACTGGCTCAAGGTCGGCGGAGCGTACGCGCTCGCCATGCGCATCCGCCCGATCGACCCCGCCGTGATCGAGAAGGAGGTCGCCGTCGGCCTCGTCGACACCAACCGCAACAAGTCGGCGCGGACGTTCTCGCTCGCGGCGGAGAAGGACTCGAAGTTCCGCCGCGTCCTCGTCGACCGCCTGGGGCTGGACGCGACCGAGTTCACCGGCGTCGTCTGCCGCGTCCGCGCCAGGGCGCGCAACGCCGGCTCCGCGCTCGCCGTGTCCGTCTCCGGCAAGGGGCTGTCGGCGTCCGCGAAGCCCGGTGGCGGCCCCGACGCCGAGGGCTTCGTCGCCTTTTCCGCCGCGTTCTCGGCGAAGCCGGGCGCGACCGTCGACCGCATCCTCTTCGAGGCCCCGCCGGCGACGGACGCCGACTTCGAGCAGGAGTTCGAGGTCATCGACCTTCGGCTGCTGCGCCCAGCCCCCAAGGCGCGCTTCACCGACCTGCCGGCGCGGCGCTGGACTCGCAAGGAGCGCGTGTTCGGCTCCGACGCGCCGCTCGCCGAGGAGGACTGCATCCCCGACGTCTACGCCTTCGCGCGCGGCGAGGGCGCGAAGGACACGGTCGCCGCGCTGCCGGGCCGCTACGAGCTGCGTCCGCAGATCGAGAAGGAGCGCGACGGCGGCTTCGAGGTCGCCTTCGCGACATCCGTCGTCGCCGGCGCCAGCGTGCCGTCCGTGCGCATCACCCTGCGCAACGGGCCGCGGTGCCTGCTGCGCTTCCCGCTCGCCTTCGACGGACTCGACTACAACACGCTCACCTTCTCGGCGAAGGTCGAGACCTTCCCCGGCGCGAAGCCTCTCCTCGGCGAGACGCGCCCGATGCTCTGGGGCACCAACCAGATCGAGCTGAACCGCCCCTTCGACACCTTCCAGATCAGCTTCCTCTCGCTGACGGACGACTTCTGCGACTGGACGCGATGGGGGCTGGCGCAGGCCGACTACCGGCAGAACCGGCTCGCGAAGTCGGCGGGGACGACGGCGGACGGCTGGGGCGCGTTCGCCTACGACGTCGCGAACTCCGACCCGTCGAACAACAAGAGCAGCTTCTACACGAAGCTGACGCACTGGTGCTTCTACTACGACAACAGCAAGATCCCGTCCAACCAGACGGTCGTCGTCACCATCGCTGACCCGCGCCTGACGCGGGGGCTGATGCTCGCCGGCGGCGACCTGCCGCGCTACAAGGCGTTCCTGCGCGACCGCCGGCCCGGCCGCATGGTCGACTTCGCCGCGATGGAGAGCGCGCTCGAGCCGCCGCGCGACGGGCGGCTCGGGAAGCCGGTGCGCCTCGTCGAGGGGAGGCGTCCGCTCGGCGCGATCTACCTGCTCGGCAAGGACCGCGCGTTCCCGCGCGGCACTTCGCGCGAGGCGGCGAACGCCTACTGGGGGATCGTCCGCGACGCGGCGGACGAGTTCCGCGACGTCGTCCAGCGCAAGTTCGCCATGAACGAGGACATCCCCGTCCTGGAGCGGCTGCCGGGCGGCAAGAACTCCGTCTCCAACTCCGTCATCGTCGGCGGCGACGCCTACGCCAAGGTGGACAAGGCGACCTACGAGGCGGACATGAAGGCGCTCGCCGGCCGCCCCGGGTGCGCCATCCGCTCCGACGGGACGAACGTCTACGTCTACGCCCCGCAGTTCGGCTACGCCGGCGCGGCGCGCGGACTCGCGTTCGGCCTCTACGAGCTGCTGGAGAACAACACCGACCTGATCTGGCCCTACTCGCGGCGTCCGCGCCAGGACGCGCCGGCGGCGCTGGTTCGCCGCTTCGCGCCGGACGCCGGCGGGACGTTCGACCTCGTCTGGGGCGACGGCTTCGTCCACGCCCCGCAAATGCCCGAATACAGCTTCTTCAACGGCGGCGTCAACCGCGAGCCCGGCTACCGCTGGGAGGGCGACTGGGCGTTCGGGCGCCAGCGGACGCGCAGCCTCAACCACTGGTGGGGCTACGGCACCGAGCCTCGCGGCGACGAGAAGAAGGGACAGCCCAACGACACCTGGGGACGCCGCGCCGACGGCACGCTCATGCGGCCCGGCTGCTACACCGGCCACCCCTGCCTCGTGCGCGTCCTCGACCGCGCGCGCGAGTCATTCCTGGAGTCCAGCGCCTTCGCGCCGCGCGGGACGAGCGAGCGCGACCCGTTCTACGGCGTCCAGGCCCCCGGCAAGGCGTTCTCGTGGAACTGCTTCGACCTCCACGGACTCTGGGTCGAGGACTCGATCTCGCTCTGCCAGTGCTCCGAGTGCCTGACGCCGATCCGCCTCGCGGACGGCTCGACCGTCGGCCCGGAGTCGCCCTACTTCCGCTCGACGCAGTTCTACTCGAACGGCTCGGCGATGATCAACGCCGTCAACGTCTACGCCCGCCGCGACGCGCGCGTCGAGTCCATCGGCTACTTCTGGATGGCCCCGGTGCCGCTCATGACCGTGTCGCGCTCCTACGACGTCCGCTTCTGCCCCTACATCCGCAAGAACTACTTCGTGCCGGTCTACGCGCCGATGAACGACATGCACTGGCGGGCGATGTACCAGTGGGCGCAGCAGGACGTGCGGCTCTCGATCTACGAATACTTCCTCTGGGTCAACGCGCGTCCGTGGGCGGACGTCGCGGCGTTCGACGTCGCGGCGGAGTCCGATCTCGGCCTCCGCGACTGGCACGCGGAGACATCGAACTGGCTCGGCCCGCGCGGGTCGATGCCGTTCCTCGGGATGATGGACCGCTGGACGATGGGGCGGCTTCTCTGGGGGAGCCGCGGCTCCGACGTCGCCGCGCTGCGCGGATACTACCTGAAGCGGACGTTCCGCGAGGCGGCGGACGCCGTGGGGCGGTTCTACCAGCGGATCATGTCGCTCGCGGCGGAGCGGATGGCGTTCGCCGCGCCGATGGAGTTCGAGGACGACGCGATCGTCCTGCGGATGGCGATGCGGACGCCGTCCGTCGGCGGCGGGACGGTCGCGGACGAGCTGGAGGGCCTTGTGCGCGCGGCGGAGGCCGCGGTGCGCGACCCCGGCGCGGCGGCGAACGTCCGCTCGCTCCGCGAGGCGTGGGACGAGTATCGCGCTGCGGCGGAGGCGGCGGAGGCGCAGTGGCGCCTCGACGCGGCCGGCGGCGCCGCCGCGAAGGCCGTCAAGATCGTCGGCGCCCCGGAGTAGTGCCTGGTGCTTAGTGCCTAGTGCCTGGTGCCTAGTGCCTAGTGCCTAGTGCCTGGTGCTTAGTGCCTAGTGCCTAGTGCCTGGTGCCTAGTGCTTGGTGCCTGGCGTCTAGAGCCTTTGTCGGTTGTCGGTCGTCGGTTGTCCTAACGGCGCCCGAAGGCGTCGCGCGCCCCGAGCGACCGTCATGAGGCAGGCGCCACCCGTCGAGTGAAGCGCGTCGTAATGACGGCGAATTCCGTCTGCGGGTTTATGGTATAATGCGCGGCATGGAGAAGCTTGCGACAGACATCTACACGTTCGAGAAACTGATCCGCAACGGGTTCACCTACGTGGACAAGACGGACAGGCTGCTGCCGCTCGTCGACATGTCGATCGGTTCCCAGTTCTTCATCGCGCGTCCGCGGCGCTTCGGCAAGTCGCTCACCGTCTCGACGCTGCAGGCGCTCTTCGAGGGACGCCGCGAGCTCTTCAAGGGTCTCTACATCGAGCCGCTGTGGGACTGGTCGAAGAAAT
>CAVCXQ010000092.1:0-5460 GCA_963606275.1 uncultured Muribaculaceae bacterium
TCGAATAATCGAATAATTGAATAATCGAATAGGCGAATAATCGAATAGGCGAATAATCGAATTGGGGAACTGGGGGATCACATGACGAAGGCAGTTTATCCGGGAACGTTCGACCCGATGACGCTCGGGCACTTCGACCTCATCCGCCGCGCGTCGAAGCTCTACGACCGGCTGGTGGTCGCCGTCGCGGCGTCCAGCAAGAAGCAGGGCGCGCTCTTCGACGCCGACGAGCGCCTGGCGATGATCCGCGAGGACGTCCGCCGGTCGCGGCTGAGGAACGTCGAGGTCAAGCTCCTCGACACGCTGCTCGTCGACTTCTGCCGCCGCGAGGGGGCGAGGGTGGTGATCCGCGGCGTCCGCGTCTACTCCGACTTCGAATACGAGTTCCAGATGGCGCTCACCAACCGGCGGATGGCGCCGGAGATCGAGACGCTGTTCATGATGCCGAGCGAGAGCCTCGCCTACGTGACGGCCTCGACGGTGCGCGAGATCGCCAGCTACGGCGGAGACACGGCGTCCTTCGTGACCCCGGCGGTGCAGAGGCGGCTCGAGAAGGCCGAGGGGCGCGGATGAGCGGGAGCCTCATCGAGGTGACCGACCTGCGCAAGACCTACGCGGTCGGCGACGAGCCGGTGCACGCCCTGGACGGCGTCTCGGCGACGATCGACAACGGAGAGTTCGTGGCGATCATGGGGGCGTCCGGCTCCGGCAAGTCGACGATGCTCAACATCCTGGGCTGCCTCGACACGCCGACCTCCGGGTCCTACCGGCTGGACGGCATCGAGGTCGCGCGGCGCACCCGCAAGGAGCTCGCGCTCATCCGCAACCGCAAGCTCGGCTTCGTGTTCCAGAACTTCAACCTGCTGCCGCGCACGAGCGCGGTCGAGCAGGTCGAGCTCCCCGACCTCTACATGGGGCGGCTCTCCCGCCACGCGCGGCGGCAGCGCGCCGTCGAGCTCCTGAACCGCGTCGGCCTCGGCGGACGCATCGGGCACACGCCGGCGCAGCTCTCCGGCGGACAGCAGCAGCGCGTCGCCATCGCGCGCGCGCTCATGAACCAGCCTCCGGTCCTGTTCGCCGACGAGCCGACCGGGAACCTGGACACCAAGAGCTCGGTCGAGATCATGCAGCTCTTCACCGAGCTCTCGAAGGAGGGCATCACCATCATCATGGTGACGCACGAGGACGACATCGCCGCCTACGCGACCCGCCACCTGCTGATGAAGGACGGCCGCCTCGTCAAGGACGACCGCCGGTAAATGTGCTATAATCCCGTCGTCTGTCCGTTTAAGGGAAAGGTCAGGGTAATGGCAAAGAAGGCATTGGCGGCGGTCTTCGCCGCAGTAGCAGTTGGTGCGCTGTTCGCGACGCCGATGGAGTCGCAGTGGAAGGGCAGGAAGGTCGCGTTCCTCGGCGATTCGATATCCGACCCCGGCGTCTGCTCCACCAACTACTGGGCGTGGCTGCAGCGCGACCTCGGCATCGTGCCGCTGGTCTACGCCGTCAGCGGGCACCAGATGTCCATGATCAAGGGGCAGGCCGAGAAGCTGTTCCGCGAGCACGGGACGGACGTGGACGCGATCTTCGTCTTCGCCGGCACGAACGACTACTTCGCGGACGTCCCGCTCGGCGAGTGGTATTCGCATTCGATGGAGCCCAGCGGCTGGCGCGGGTCGACGGAGCCGGCGCCGCGCCGCCGCTTCGTCCTCGGCAACTCAACCTTCCGCAGCCGCGTCAACACGGCGCTGGACTACCTCAAGGACACCTTCCCAGACGCCCAGGTCGTGCTGATGACGCCGATCCACCGCGGCTACGCGCACTTCGGCGGCGGGAACGTCCAGAGCGAGGAGACGTTCGGCAACCCGCGGGGGCTCCACATCGAGGACTACGTGAACGTCGTCAAGGAGGCGTCCGGAGTGTGGTCGGTGCCGGTCATCGACCTCTATTCCGAATGCGGGCTCTTCCCGGCCAAGGACTCGTTCGCGAAGCTCTTCAAGTCGGCGACGAGCGACCGCCTGCACCCGAATCCGGAGGGGCATCGGCGGATGGCCGAGACGATCAAGTGGCGCATCCTCGCGATGCCAGCGACTTTCCGCCTCGACTGACCACCGCGCGCCGTTGACGTCGCCGAGGCGAAGTCTGCCCTGCGGGCCATGGGGGCGATCGTGCCATAGCGTCGAGGAGGCCGAACGATGAAGATCATAGCAGGACTGGGAAACCCCGGCGCGCAATACGCGAACACGCCGCACTCGGTGGGATTCGAGACGGTGGACGCCCTGGCGGCGTCCGCCGGCGTCGCATGGGAGGAGAAGCGGCAGTTCAAGTGCCTGATGGCGAAGGTGTTCGTGGCGGGGCTGCCGGTTCTGCTGGTGAAGCCGCAGACGTTCATGAACCTCTCCGGCGAGTCGGTCGCGCCGGTCGTGCGCTACCACAACGCGACGGCGGCGGACCTGGTGGTGGTGCAGGACGACATCGACCTGGCGGTCGGCCGCCTGCGCGTCCGCAGGGGCGGCAGCTGCGGCGGGCACAACGGAGTCAGGAACGTCATCGAGCGCCTCGGCACCAGCGACTTCGCGCGGGTGAAGATCGGCGTAGGCAGAGACAAGGAGAACGTCATCGCCCACGTGCTGGGCAAGTTCGACCCGGCGACGCGCAAGGTCATGGACGTCGTGGTGGCGGAGGCGGCGAAGGCGGCGGCGGAAGTCGTCCGCAGCGGGCCGGAACGCGCCATGAACCTCTACAACTCGTTCGGCGCGGCATGACGCCCGGACAGCGGCAGAGCCGAGGACGAAGGCCTGTGCCTCGTCCCCGGCTTCTGCTTAGCAGGGCAATCGCCTCCGCTACTGGATCTTGATCTGCGTCGGACGCGACTCGGCGCGCTTCTGCACCGTCACCGTCAGCAGCCCGTTCTCCAGCTTCGCCGCCAGCGTCTTCGGGTCGGCCATCTCCGGCAGGTCGGCGCTCATCGCGTAGTTGGCGCGCTCGAACTCCCTTGCGACCTCCTTGAAGCCGGCGGGGTTCTGGAACTTCGCGTGCGTCTTCAAGGTGATGGTCTTGCCGTCGATATGCAGCTCGGCGTCGTCCTTGCCGACGCCCGGCACCTCGACCTTCAGCTCGTACGCCTCCGGCATCTCCGTCAGCGTCGCGGTCGGGACTACAAACTTCTCGTCGTTCATTGCCTTTCCTCCTTTTGAATTTCCTAGTGGATTGCGATCTTGTGGGTCCCTGGCGCCTCGGCCTTCGGCAGCTCGACGCGCAGGACGCCGTTGTCGAACTTGGCGTTGGCCTTCTCCACGTTGACGTGGAACGGCAGCTCCAGCCGGCGGCTCCAGGCGCGCGCCTTGCCTTCCTCGGGCTTGTCGGCGATCGTCACCGACTGCGCCTCCAGCGTGAGGTCGACGTCCTTCGCCGACCGTCCCGGCAGCTCGACGTCGACGATCGCCGCGTCGTCGTCCAGGTAGACGTTCACCGGCGGAAAGCGTCCGGCGGCGCGCGCCCGGATGTTCCGGAACGTGCGGCCGCCTGCTCCGAGCAGGTCGTCCAGGAAGCCCCACGGGTCCATGTTCATCAGTGTGTTCATCTCGTTGTTTCCTTTCTTTTGCGTTTCAAAGCGACGCCATCGTTCATGCAAATGCCGTGCCAAGTCCGGCGGCGGCCGTTGCGCCGCGCCGGCTGCGCCAATCTGTCGCACAGCCGGGACAACATGGGCAGCGGCGCGACTTAACGCCGCCCGTGTCGGCGCGGCGGAGAATTGCTATAATGTCCGCGATGACAGCCATCGCATCCATAGCCGCCGCGTCGCTTTTCCTCTCGAACCCCGCTCCGCTCGAGATGCCCAGGGCGTCCGCCTTCCTCGTCAGCGAAGGCGGCGCGACCCGCCTCGAAGACCGGTTCTGCAGGATCGACCTCTGGACGTCCCGCGCCGTCGACGGACGCTGGACGGACGACGACGGGCGCGTGTTCACGCTCTCGACGCTCGCCGTGCGTCCTCCGGCCGTGGACGCGGAGGCGACGGAGACGCGGACGCGCTACGGCGAGGGATGCGTCCCGGTCGACCGCCGGAACGCCGCGCACGTCCGCGAGTCGGTCGAGGCGCTCTCCCCCGTCGCCGTCGCCGAGAAGTCGCGTCCGCCCCGCCAGATGCCGCGAGGCTACGACGACGTCCGCTACTGGCAGGGCACCAACGAGTCCGCCGTCGTCTGCGCGTTCCGTCCCGAGAAGTCGGGGACGTGGCGCCTGGCGACCTGGACGCTGGCGGACGGCGACGACTTCGGCGAGCGCGTAGGCGTCTTCGAGGACGAGTTCCTGCGCAAGGAGTTCCCCGCGCTCGCGTCCGGCCGTCTCGCCGGCTTCGCTCCCGCCCCGGAGGGCGCGTCGGAGGGCGAGATGCTTCGCGCCGACGCGCGCCACTCGGTCGCCGCCTACGAGGTGTGGCGGGCGACGGACGTCGGCGTCTACGCGGTGCTCGACGACCTGCCGCGCTCCGGCGGGTTCCTGTCCGCGCTGACCAACGAGCTGCATCGCCTCCACCGCGCCTACGTCGAGGCTCTGCCAACGCCGATGGAGGGGACGAACGCCGTCTGCGTGATGCGCGTCTACGCCGGACGCGACGAGTATCTCGCGGCGATGGAGGCAGACGGACGCGAAGGGCTCGAATGGAGCGCGGCGTATTGGAGTCCGGCGCGGCGGGAGCTGGTCGCATATCTCTCCGAGGGCGGGGAGGGCGAGCTGATGAGGACAATCCGCCACGAGGCGTTCCACCAGTATCTCTCCTACGCGACGGCGATGCTGCCGACGTCGCCTTGGCTGAACGAGGGATACGCCCAGCACTTCGAGGATGTCGAGTGCGTGTCATGGGGCGTGGGGATGGACGTGACGCCGGAGTTGCTGGAGCGGCTGGCGAGGATGCTGCCCGCGCTTTTCGCGCTCGACTACGAGGCGTTCTACGCGGGGACGGACGAGGAGAGGCGGCTGAAATACCGCCTGGCATGGTCGGTCGCGGCGTTCCTGGAGCGCGGGGCCCCGAAGGTGCGGTTCGAGCCGTTCAAGGACGTCAAGCGAAACTACGTGGAGACGCTGTTCTCGACGCGCGACCCGCTGAAGGCGACGGACGCGGCGTTCGGCGGCGAGACCGGGCTTCGGCGCTTCGCGGCGGAGTGGCTCCGCTGGTGGAAGAAGACCGCGGCGTCCTCCGTCCAGTGACGGCAGGGGCGACTCCAGAACGGCTTGTTGCAGGCAACCGACTCATTATAACGGCAGCGAATCGAAACACTATCATGGCGGTTGACATGGCGGAGCGGACTGTGGTATACTACGCGCCGTTTTCCTACCACGGGGGTAGGGTTTTGCCGAAGGGACAAGGAGGAGACATGAACGACAACACGCTCCATCAGGAGACGCTGGCTGTGCACGCCGGCTGGAACGGCGACCCGGCGACGGACGCCTGCGCCGTGCCGGTCT
>CAVCXQ010000093.1:0-5421 GCA_963606275.1 uncultured Muribaculaceae bacterium
ACTTGTTCATCTTGCGTCCGCCGAGGTAGTAGTCGCCGAGGGACTCCTGCTTGTTGGAGAAGAAGAAGCCTATCCAGAGCATCAGCAGCAGATAGCCGGCGAAGGCGCCGAGAACCGTCCAGTCTAGCATCGTATTCCTTTCTTGTGAGCCGTGCGCCCCGCAGCCGCGGCAAGCGCACTGTCGCGTAATTTTCCGTAGTATATCAAAAGTCGGCATTGCCGCGCAACGCCAGACCGACACGCCGGACGACGTCCCTACTTCAGGCGCGAGAGCCGACGGGGGTCGAAGGCGTCGCGAAGACCCTCGCCGACCAGCACCGCCAGCAGCATCACCACGAAAAGCGCGGACGCCGGGAACACCACCAGCCACCACGCGAACCGGAACTGCTGCGCCTCCTGGAGAAGCTCCCCGCACGACGGCGTCATCGGCGGAAGCCCGAAGCCGAGGAAGTCCAGCGCCGCCAGCGACCCGATCGCCCCCATCAGCAGGAACGGGAACAGCGTGACTAGCGGAGTCAGCGCGTTCGGCAGGACGTGGACGAAGATTATGCGCACGGCGGAGATCCCGCCGGACTTCGCCGCGTCGACGAACGGCCGCCGCCGCAGGCGCAGGAACTCCGCCCGCATGTATCCGCTGACCGCGATCCAGTTGAACGCCGCGTAGCAGACGAGCAGCACTCCGAACGAGCGCCCGACCGTCGAGCCGACGAAGATGGTCACGTAGAGGAACGGAACGGCCGCCCAGACCTCCGTGAAACGCTGCAGCGCGATGTCCGCCCATCCGCCGAAGTAGCCCTCGACCGCCCCGACGACGAGTCCGAAGAGCATTCCGGACAGCGCGAGCGCGAGCCCGAACAGAAGCGCGATGCGCATCCCGTGCACGACGCGGGCGTATACGTCGCGTCCGCCCGCGTCGATGCCGAACGGATGCTCCGGGACGGGGCGGAACGGAAACGACACCTCGGGAGCGGGGAGCACGACCTCAGTCTCCGCCGGCGGCTCCTTCGGCTCCAGGAATACGCGCACGTAGCCGTCGCGAGGCGTCCGCCGGATGTCGTAGTCCTTGGAGAAATAATCGAATAATCGAATAGTCGAATAATCGAATGAATGGACGACCGAATCCTCTCCCGATTCGCCAATTCGACCATTCGCCAATTCGCTAATTCGCCAATTCGTCAATTCGCTAATCTTATTGTCAGCCAATTCGATTATTCGATTATTCGCCAATTCGATTATTAGACTCTCCGGTCCCTCGTAGTCGAAGACGACGCCCTGCGAATCGACGCTGAAGCGGGCGGTCTTGACGTCGTAGGTCTTCTCGACGACCGGGCGGCGGTATTTCTCCAGGCTCGCCGGGTCGACGACGGCGCGCGGGTCGCACGGGCAGACGAACTCCGCGCACATGCAGAAGGCGAAGATTGCGCCGAAGGCCCACAGGGCGACGCGCGCCCGGCGGATCCGCCGGAACGCCCGCAGCCGTTTCTTCAGGAGCGGCGAGAGAGACATCTTCCGAAGGGCCTTTCGATCACGCCAAGTCCCTTTCGTCATTCGTCCTCCCCGTCGTCCGGCGGGAGGAAGCCGGGGATGGCGGCGAGGGAGGCGAAGAACAGCGTCAGCACCGCCGGCGAGCGCATCGGGCAGTCGCCGAAGGCGTGGACGACCGTGCAGGCCGCCGTCACGAGGACGAAGAACGCAGGCGCCGGCAGCGCGAAGAGCTGCACCGGGCGCGGCGGCGCGTCCCGCCCCTTCATGAACCGCGCCTCGCGGGAAAGCCTCCGCCACGTCCGCCCCACCGGAATCAGCAGAAGCACCACTACCGCAACCATCGTCCCGTAGCCCACGAGACCGTGCTCGGCGAGGAACTGGAGATGGTCGTTGTGGACGTTGATGCCGCCGACGGACTGTATGCGCTCGTCCGGCGACATCCTCGGCAGGCAGAAGTGGATGTAGCCCCAGCCGCCGCAGCCGAACACCGGGAAGTCCTTCCAGATCTCGGTGGCGACGCGCACGTGATACTGCCCCTTGCCGGTCACGCGGTCGAGGACTTCCGTCGTGCCGAGGGTCCCGACCTCGCGCCCTACGTCCTCCGGCGCGAAGGTGACGGCGAAGAACACCGTCACGCCGAGGGCGAGCGCGGTCCAGGCGCCGGCGCGCACGCGGTCCGCGCGGCGCTTGTGGGCGACGAACGACACGAAGGTGTGGATGAAGAACACTGCGGCGGACAGCGTGACCAGGATGATTGCGGCGCGCGACAGGGTGCTGACCGCCGCGAAGAAGAACACCGCAGCGGGGATGAGGAAGTGGTTCTTGCGCCAGAACTGGCGCGGACGCGGCGGCGCGGACGACGAGATGTCCCTCGCCGCGTGCGTGGAGCGCATGTCCTCGACGCGCCGGCGCCAGAGCGCGAGCGAGATGCCGAACAACGTGGTGAAGTAGTCTCCGGCCATGTTCGGATAGCCGAAGGTCGAGAACGAGTATCCCGCCGCCCCGGCCTCCGCGTTCCACAGCGGGCCGGGCGCCCCGAGAGCGTTCTGGGCGAATCCGAGCGCGGCGAGCGCGACGCCGTTCCAGACGACGACCTCCAGCATCAGCCGCTTGCCGCCGCGCGTGAGCGCGTGCTTGACCGCCAGCAGGGCCGGCAGCGCAAGCGCGAACCAGAGGACGACGTTCAGGTGGTCGATCCGGTCGACGCAGGACGGCAGGAACGCGACCGGCGGCGCGGACGGCAGGCCGGTGGCGATCGCCTTCGCGTCGCAGACCGGGCACAGTCCGTTGTTGGCGAACGGAACGAGCAGCAGCACGAAGAGCCCGAGGCACGTCCACGCCAGCGGGTCGCGCTTCAGGTCGCGCCAGACGCGCGCGCGGGCGGTGTGCGTGGTCTCGCCGAAGCGGCGCTGGGGAAAGAAGAACAGCGTCTCCAGCAGCAGCGCGCAAAGCCACGGCGCGACCGGCGCAAGGAGATCGCCGCGGATCCCGCCGTACATCCAGGCAATTGCGGACAGCACGGACGCGACGACGAGCGGCGCGAGTTCAGCGGCAAGCCAGGACATGTTCGATTACCTTTCCGACGGCGTCCGCCGCCGAGACGCGCCCGACGGGCTTGCCGCGCACGTAGAGCAGGAAGTCCCCGTCGCCGCCGCACAGCGCGACGTCGGCGTCCTTCGCCTCGCCGGGCCCGTTGACCGCGCAGCCCATGACGGCGACCTTGGGAAATGATCGAATAGTAGAATAATCGAATAATCGAATGCCTTTCCCGCCACTCACCCGATCATTCGACAACCCCATCCGATTATTCTTCTCATCACGCGCATCGCCCATTCGATTATTCGATAATTCGATTATTCGATTATTCTCCTCATCACCCTCAGCACCCATTCGATTATTCGATAATTCGATTATTCGATTATTCTCCTCATCACCCTCAGCACCCATTCGATTATTCGATAATTCGATTATTCGATTATTCTCCTCATCACCCTCAGCACCCATTCGATTATTCGATAATTCGATTATTCGATTATTCTCCTCATCACCCTCAGCACCCATTCGATTATTCGATAATTCGATTATTCGATTATTCTCCTCATCACCCTCAGCACCCATTCGATTATTCGATAATTCGATTATTCGATTATTCTCTCCATTGTCCCCCATCCAGTCCCGATGAAGCACCTCGAGGGCCTCCTCGACCTGGGTGGCGACGCGCACGAGGTCGACCTTGGTGCGTCCGCACGTCGGGCAGCTGGTGACGGCCGGGCCCGGGGCGCGGAGCCCCAGCGAGCGCAGGATCTCCAGCCCCACCTTGACCTCCTTCTCCGGCTTGCCGGTGAGCGAGACGCGGATGGTGTCGCCGATGCCCTCCGAGAGCAGGATCCCGAGGGCGACCGAGCTTCGCACCGCGCCTGGAAGGAGAGTGCCCGCCTCCGTCACCCCGAGGTGCAGCGGACAGTCCGTGCGCTCGGCGAGCTCGCGGTACGTCGCGAGCGTCCCGGCGACGTTCGACGCCTTGGCGGAGATCACGACGTCGCGGAAGCCCTCGTCCTCCAGGATCTTCAGGTGCTTGAGGGCGGACGACACGAGCGTCTCGCCCTTCTCCAGGCTGCCGCCGTTGACGCCGATGCGGACGGGGACTCCCTTCTCCTTCGCCGCCCTGGCGACGGCCTGGACGCGGTCGCGCGAGCCGATGTTGCCGGGGTTGAGCCGCAGGGCGTCCGTCCCCGCCTCTATCGCGGCGAGGGCGCAGCGCCAGTCGAAGTGGATGTCGGCGACGACGGGGATCGGCGACTTGCGCCTGACCTCTCCGAGGACGCGGGCGGCGTCGACGTCGGGGACGGTCATCCGGAACAGGTCGCAGCCGCGCTCCGCGCAGTCCAGCAGCTGGCGCAGGCACGCCGCCGCGTCGTGCGGGTCGGCGTTGCACATCGTCTGGACGCTCACGGGCGCCCCTCCGCCGAGCGGGAGATTCCCGACCTTAAGGCTTCGAGTCTGCTTTCTCGAGAACATTTGTCGCGGCCGGCTCCGGCCTGTAGGTGTGGATCCTGTAGCTGCGGCGCCCGTCGCGGAATACGAGGACGGCCATCAGCGCCATAAGCAGGAACATGAAGCCCATCGAGACCTTCGCGACGAACCAGTCCGGCAGCCGCCGCCGGAACACGACGGCGAAGAGCGCGAAGAGGACGAGCCCGCCGTCGAGGACGGGGATCGGCAGCAGGTTCAGCACCGCGAGGTTCACGTTGAGGAAGCGGAGGAAGCCGACGCCGTCCCACTTGTCGCGGCGGACCTGCCGGTACAGCCCCTCGGCGATCATCACCGGCCCGCCGATCGCGCCGGCCGTCGCCTTCGCCTCCTTCGGCGTGACCAGCCCCTTCAGCACGCGGAAGATCGAGCCGGCGTCCCACGCCAGCTGCCGCCACGGGCTCCGCGCCGGCATCCACGCCGCCGCGCCCGTCGCGTTCGTCTCGCTCACCGCCATGATGAACCACGCGTCCGTCACCGGGTCGCGCTCCGGCGTCACCTGCAGGCGAACGTCCGGGGCGCCGTCGCGGGCGACCACGAACTCGACCGTCTTGCCGCCGGAGATCTGCACCTCGGTCTGCATCTCCGTCCACGTCTCCACCGGGCGCCCGCCGACGGACTTCACGAGGTCGCCGGGAAGCATCCCCGCGGAGGCCGCAGGGCCGCCCTCCGGCACCCGCCCGATCTTCGCCGAGAGAGTCCCGAACTTCGCGCCCGGCGCAAGCGAGAGCGCGACCGCCAGAACGACCGCCAGGACGAGGTTCATCGCCGGGCCGGCGACCGCCACCGCGATCTCCTTCCACGCCGGGATGCGAACGCGCCGTTCCCCGTTCCCCGTTCCCAGTTCCCCGTTCCCCGTTCCCTCCAGCGCCTTCGTCCCCTCCGGGTCGACGTCGGGGATGGAGA
>CAVCXQ010000094.1:0-5371 GCA_963606275.1 uncultured Muribaculaceae bacterium
GGAAGATGGACTTCATCGTCGTCACGCTCAGGGACTTGCCGAAGCGTCGCGGCCGGGCGCAGAAGAAGAACTTCCGGCTTGGGTCGGTGATCAGGCGGTGCAGATGCGCCGTCTTGTCGACATAGATCTGCCCAGCGCCGCGCAGGGTCTCGAAGTCGTTCGTCTCTGTGGCGATCGGTTTCATGCCGCGCATTATACCAAAAACGACGACGCTCCGGCGGCTCTCGCGCTCCAATCCAGTGCCGACGCACCAATCCCCCCCCCCTTGACATTATGCGGGGGGGGGGTATAATACGCGCCGACAACCCATCAAAGGACCATGAAATGAAACTCAAATACGCCGTCGCCGCAGTCGCGCTCGCGTGGCAGGCGCAGGCCGCGACCTGCATCTGGATCAACGAAGAGGCCTCCGCCGCGCAGAGCTGGACCGTGGCCTCCAACTGGCAGGACGGCGTCGTGCCGTCCCCCGGCGACGACGTGCAGGCCGGCGCATCCGCCGCGATCGACTTCTCCGGCGCGGACGTCGGCAGCGTCACCTGCGCCGGGACGCTGGTCATCGACTGCGGCGGCGGCACGATGACGAACCGAGGCGACGTCACCGCGACCTCCATCAGCCTCAAGAACGCCTACGTCTACCTCCCGGCGGGCGAGCACGTCTGGACGCACAGCGGCGCCTTCACGATCGGGCCGAAGGACACCGCGACATGTTTCATCGGCGAGGGCACGTTCGTCAAGTCAGGCGCCGGAACGCTGCAGCAGAGCGAAAGATGGGCGACGGCGAAAAGCATCTTCCAGTGCGCGGGAGGGGTCAAGGTCGTCCAGGGCACGTTCCAGATGTGGCAATACGGCGCGCACTTCAAGTCTCCGGCCACCGAGCTCGTCGTCGACGGGCGGTCGGCCGCCGTCGAGCTGCAGTCGAGCTCGAACCTGCGCTTCGGCGAATTGAAGACGCTGCGCCTGCTCAACCGCGGGACGTTCCGCGCCAACGGCGACACCTCGCTGGAGAGCGTGTTCGTCGACGACCATGAGCTGGCCAAGGGCAAGTGGGGGGCGTGGAACGCGACTGACACCGACAACAAGATCCTCAACATTGTCTCCATTAGCGGAGTCGACAGCGGGATCACGGTCACCAAGGAGCCGGAGAACCCGTATCGCGCCGAGGACTTCGCGCTGTCCAGCGGCGAGACGCGGGTCTGGACTGGCGCGGCGGGGACGAGCTCCTGGACGACTCCCGGCAACTGGCAGGACGGCATAGTCCCGCTGCTGTTCGACAACGTCCACGTCCCGGCGGAGGTGACGACGGCGCCCAAGATCAGCGGCAACAACAACTACTACCACTCCATCCAGATAGAGTCGCCGGTCAGCATGGACGGCAGGCTCTATCTGTCCGGCGACTACTCCGTGAGCGGCGTCACGTCGACGATCACGGTGTATTCGCAGCTGACGTTCCTGTCCGGCGACCACGTTATGGACGTGTCGGCGCCGGTCAACGTGACCTGGCACTACACGGTCACGCCGGGGCCGTTCATCGTGGAGGGCAGCCTGACGAAGCGCGGCGCGGGCAAGCTCACGCTCAAGACGAACAGCGGGAGCGTCAACGCGGCGGTCCCGGTCGGCGGGACGCTGGCGGTCGAGGGCGGCGAGCTCTGCCTGGACGTGGCGGCGTCGGAGCTGCAGTGCACGAACGTCGTGGTGAGCGGCGCGGGGAGCGTCCTGACGGTGAAAGGCGCGGGGATCGACACGAACGCGGTGGTCAGCGTGTCCGACGGCGGCAAGCTGAAGCTCGACGGGTCGTTCACGCAGAAGGTGCGGAGCTACGTGAAGGACGGCTCCGCCAAGCGCGCCGGGCGCACGTACGGGTCCGCGGCGTCCGGGGCGGACTCGCAGGACGACGAGGCGTTCTCCGGCGCGGGGATGCTCGAGCCGTGGTTCAGGTCGACGCTCGGCTTCATGCTGATCGTGAAGTAGCGGGCAGATTGGTCATCTGCCGGAGCGGGACCAGGCGATTACGGCGCGGGTCAGGTTGGCGATGCGGCCGGCGGCGGTGCGGCCACTGACGTCGTGCACGAAGGCGACGGAGTCGTCGGCGGCGCGGCGGAAGACGGCGCGGTCGCCGACCACGTCGACGCCGCCGACGCCCGCCTCCGCGCAGCGGATGCGCAGCGCGGCGACGCGCACGAAGGCGTCCGCCTCCGGCGGCGGCGGCCCGAAGCGGTCGCGCATCTCGTCCGCCAGCGCGTCCACCGTGCGCACGTCCTGCGCCTCGGCGAAGCGGCGCATCAGCGAGAGCCGCTGGGCGTCCTCCTCGACGTATTCGCACGGCAGGGACGGCGTCGCGAAGTCGAGGCTGACCTTCGCGTCGACGACGGGCTTCGCCGCTTCGCCCCTGAGCTGCGAGATCGTGCGCCGCAGCAGCTGGCAGTAGAGCCCGAAGCCAATGGCGGCGACGTGGCCGGACTGCTGGGACCCGAGCAGGTTGCCGGCGCCGCGCAGCTCGAGGTCGCGGACGGCGAGGCCGAAGCCGCCGCCAAGTCCGCCGTGGCGGCGCAGGGCGTCGAGGCGCTCCCGCGCCTCGGCGTCGACGTCGCCGGACGCCGGAAGCAGGAACAGCGCGCGGCCCTGCCGCGCCGAGCGGCCGACGCGCCCGCGCAGCTGGTAGAGGTCGGCGACGCCGAAGGCGTCCGCCCGCTCGACGACGATGGTGTTCGCGCGCGGGATGTCGATGCCGGACTCGACGATGGTCGTCGAGAGCAGCACGTCGTAGCGCCCGGCGGCGAAGTCGCGCATCTTGCCGGCGAGCGTCCGCGCGTCCATCTGGCCGTGCGCGACGACGACGCGGGCGCGCGGGCAGAGGGACCTGATGCGCTGCTCGGCGCGGCCGATGGTCATCACGCGGTTGTGCAGGAAGTAGACCTGTCCGCCGCGCGCGAGCTCCGCGTCCACCGCGGCGCGGACGAGCTCGTCGGAGTCGCGGGCGACGCGCGTCTCGACGGCGACGCGCTCGCGCGGGGGAGTCCGCAGCAGCGAGAGGTCGCGAGCCCCGGTCATCGCCAGGTAGAGCGTCCGCGGGATCGGCGTCGCCGAGAGCGTCAGCACGTCCGCCGCCGAGCGCAGCCGCTTGAGGAACTCCTTGTGGCGGACTCCGAAGCGCTGCTCCTCGTCTATGACCACGAGGCCGAGGTTGGCGAAGCACGTCTTGTCCGAGAGCAGCGCGTGGGTGCCGACGACGACGTCGCAGACGCCGGCCGCCATGCGGCGGAACACGCCGTCGCGCTCGGCCGGCGACTGGAAGCGCGAGACGCACTCGACCCTGACGGGAGTGCCGTCGAACCTGGAGAGGAACGTCTCGTAGTGCTGCTCGGCGAGGACGGTCGTCGGCGCGAGGACGGCGACCTGCCTGCCGTTCATGGCGACGACGAACGCGGCGCGCATGGCGACTTCGGTCTTGCCGTAGCCGGCGTCGCCGCAGACGAGACGGTCCATAGGCCTCGGGGCGGCCAGGTCGGCGTCGACGGCGGCTATCGCCGCCTTCTGGTCGGGCGTCTCCTCGTAGGGGAAGGCGGCGTCGAACGCCTCCCGCCCGTCGCAGTTCACGTCGTAGGAGAAGCCGGGAGCCGTCTCTCGCCGCGCCTGGGTCTCGAGCAGCGCGGCGGCGAGGTCGCCGACCGCCTTCTGCGCCGCCTGCCTGTCCTTCGCCCAGCGGCGTCCGTCGATGCGGTGCAGGCGCACCTCCCGCCCCTTGACGCCGACGTAGCGCGAAAGCAGGTGCGCGTGCGCCGCCGGCACGTGCAGCTTCGCGCCGTCCGCGTATTCGACCGTGAACACCTCGCAGCGACGCCCGTCGAGCATGATCTCCGACGTGCCGACGTAGCGCCCGACGCCGTAGTCGACGTGGACGACGTATTCGCCAGGCTCCAGGTCGTCGAATCCGTCCAGCCGCGCCCCGGCGGACGCCGCGCCCGCGCGCAGCCGGACCTTGCGCTTGGCGAACACGCGGTCGGCCTTGGTCACGACGACGAGGTCTCCGACCTCGAAGCCGCCGGAGAGGTCGTCCATTCGGACGACCGTCTTGCCTCGCGCCTCGGCGGCGGCGAGGTGCTGCTCCAGGCGCTTTCGCGCCGCGTCGAAAAGCTCCGGATGGTGCGCCTCGTCCGCACCCAGCTCCGCAAAGCCCGGCAGCGGCGTCGTCGAGAAGTCCCGCGTCGCCACCCCCGCCGGCGCCGGGTCGCCGGTGTAGATGAGAGAATAGTCGGACAGTCGAATAGCCGAACAGTCGAATGAATAGGCGTTGTGTTCCAGGGCAAGGACAACCGCGCCTTTCGGCAGGAGCGAGAACAGAGTTTCATTGTCTCCGTTCCCCGCTGCGTCTCCGCCTCCGATCGGCAGGACGTCTGCGCGGTCGACCGGCGCGACCGAGCGCTGGGTGGCAGGGTCGAAGGTGCGCAGGCTCTCGACGTCGTCGCCGAAGAACTCGGCGCGGACGGGCAGCTCGTCGCCGGGACACCAGACGTCGACGATGCCGCCGCGCACGGAGAAGTCGCCCTCCTGCTCGACCTGCGGAGTCCGGCGGTATCCGATCTCCGCGAGCCTGGCGACGCGCTCGGAGAAGCCCGGCCCGCCGGACGCCCCGGCCACGAAGGTGAAGCCGTCCGCAATCCCCGCCGGCACGGGAACGGAGAGCGAGGGGAAGGCGGCGACGACGACGCATGGGAACGGCGACTCCGCCCAGCCACGGAGCGCGGCGGACGTCTTCAGGCGGAGTCCGAGAGGTCCCTTGCCGTCGTCGACGTCCGGCGGGAACTCCAGGATGCGGACGCCCTGCGCCCCGCCGTCGGCGGCGTTGGCGACGAGGCGGATGTCGTCGGCGAGGCGGTCTGCTTCGGGAAGACCTGGCGTGACGGCGATGATGACTCGCCCCGGCATGGCGAGGGCGCAGGCGAGGAAGGCGTCGGACGCCCCCGTCAGCGAGGGGATGGCAAGCGGCTGCGGAGACAGCGAGCTCCCGCCCCCACCGGCCTCCGCCAGGGGGGTGACCTGCGCCGCGAAGAGCCGCAGCGCGTCCTTTTCCGCCGCTTCGTTCATCTTGGACGTCGGCGGGTAGTATAGCAAATCCGACGACGGCAGGCGTCGCAATGGGTTGGCCTTAGGCGACCGGGCCTTAGGCGACCGCCTGAAAATCAAGAAGGCCCCCTTGCGCGGCGGGGGCGGATTATGATATACTACGCAACTGTTCGCCCGAAAGGGACGGGCTTGCTCTTTGACAGTCGGCAGTTGAGAGAGAAGCGAGAATGTTTGTGTGGAGCGGAACTCTAATTCTTTTTTCTGAGAGTTTGATTCTGGCTCAGAACGAACGCTGGTAGCGTGGATTAGG
>CAVCXQ010000095.1:0-5333 GCA_963606275.1 uncultured Muribaculaceae bacterium
CTGCGGAGCGGTAGCGAGAGCAACAACCATCGGAGTTAAATTCGGCTCGGACGGCAGGCGTCTCCACGAAAAACTTGCAAGAGCCTTTCATGTCCTTATTCGACGAAGCGGCGGTGCGCCCTTACCGCGCGAGCTCGTAGCTCATCGTCGCGTCGGACGGGTCGCGCGCGACGTCGGCGAAGAACGCGAGGCGTCCGTCCTTCCAGCGGCTCGGCACCTCGCCGCGCCGGTTGCCCGCGCAGTCGAGCGCGTAGACCTTCCAGTCGCCCGGCGCGACCGCGAGCACGATCCCCGCCCGCCCCTTGCGCATCAGGTGCGGCAAGTCCCCCCAGCGCAGCAGCATCGTGCGCGAGAAGTCGGCGAACGCCGCGCCCGTGTTCTGCACGTCCGTCAGGTGGCAGACGAGGATGCGGCGCGACGTCGCGAGCGGCTCGGCGTCGAGCGCGCTCGCCCAGACCGTCGCCGGCGCGTCCCGGAGGCGCGCCTCGAGGCGTCCGGCCCGGATCGTCCCCGTCTCGGCGAAGCCGCCGCACGTGCGGTCGGTCACGACCCGCAGCGAACCCGTCTCCGCGTCGATCGCGAGCGCGTCCGGGTCGCCCGCCTTCAGGTCGCCGCGCAGGAACAGGCAGAGCGCCGCGCGCTCCCCCGCGAGCGAGAGCGGGTCGCCGCTCATGTCGAAGCTGTTCATCGCCCGCGGCCCGGAGACGCCCGCGAGGCCGTGGCTCCACGCGAACCGCCAGAGGCCGTCCACCCCCTCGCGCGCGGCGATCGCCCCCGTCTCGAGCCCCCCGAAGCCGCGAAAGGCGCCGGGACCGGCGAAGTTGTATTCCGAGACCACGAACGGCATCGCCTTGCCCATGCGGCGGAAGTCGTCGAGCAGCCCGAAGAGCCCGCGCCAGTCGCGCCGCCGGATCGGATTCGCGTTCGCGAGCTCGACCGGCAGGCGTTTCTTCCGCACCGGGTATTTCGGATGGTCGACGTAGAAGTGGTCGTCGGCGTAGTCGAGCTCGTTCGCCCGCACCTCGTCATACGCGGCGGAGTAGCGGTGGAAGCTGTTCATGTTCGTGAGGAGGACGCGGCTCTTCAGCTCCTCGCGGACGAACCGCGTCACGCGCCGCGCGAAGTCGCGCTCGTCCGCGGGCGTCAGCTTCTTGGCGTCGCCGCCCTCGTTCACGAGCGAGAGGAGCGGCATCGCCGGCTCGTCCGCATACCGCCGCCCCGTGTGCGGGTTCACGTGCGAGAGGAAGTTCCGCGCGTAGTTGAGGAAGTTCGAGAACGCGCCCTCGTGCGTCGCGACGAGCGTCTTGAACTCGTGGACGCCCGCGACGCCGGGCTTGTCGATCCCCATGTCGCGCCAGGCCACCTTGCGCGAGACGTAGAGGTCGGTCGTGATGTAGACGCCGTGCCGGATGCAGGCGGCGACCATCGCGTCGAACCGCTCCATCGCCTCCGGCTTCAGCTCCCCGCGGCCGTCGGCGAGCCGGCCGTCGTGGTGGTGGAAGCGGACGGCGTTGTAGCCGACGCGCGCGAGGTTCGCGACGAAGCGCTCGGCCTCCGCCACGGGCGGCACGTTCGCGTCGCTCACGAAGTTGACGCCGTAGAACCGCTGCTCCACGCCCGGAAGGCCCTCGAACTCGAAATGCCCGCCGCGCACGACGAGCCAGCCGTGCTTCCCGGCCGGCGCGTCATGCGGCGCGACCGACGAGAAGTCGAGCGCCGACCCGGGCGCGGGGTCGTTCATCGCCTTGAGCGGCACCCAGTCGCCGCCCGCCTCGATGACGCATTCGCGGCCGGAATGCTCGACCGGGCCCGGCAGACGGACGTTGAAGTCGAGGGCGAACGCGTCGCCTCGGACGAGCCTCGTCGCGCGTCCCTTGCCGTCGATGCAGATCCGCAGCGCGAAGAAGCGGCTGCTCTCGCCCTTCCATTCGCGGTTGTCCTGGAGACGGCACTCCGTCGGCTGCGGGAAGCGCAGCGCGAACGCGAGCCGTCCGTCCTTCCCGTACACGGCGAGATCGCTCACCGTCTCGCGGAAGACGAGGCCCTGTCCCTTCTCGTAGACGGCGGGGAGCGGCTTTTCCGCGCCGCCGTCCAGCACGGCCTTGCCGCCCGCGTAGCGCGCCACCGGCAGACGGGCGCAGACGGCGGAGCCGAGCGGACGGACTTCGGGGGCGACCGTCTCCAGCGCGACCGAGACGTCGAGCGAGCCGTCCGCCGCGACCGTCGCCGCCGTGCGGCCGACGAAGTTCGTGGCCGCGTTCCCCTTGTCCGCGATCCACCAGCGCCGCGAGCCGTCCGCCTCGGGGAAGAGCCCGCCGTTGGGCGTCCGCGCCGTCCAGCCGGGATAGAAGACGGTCGCCGCGAAGCGCACGTCCGCGTCGGGAAGGAAGATTTCCCCTTTCGGCACGAAGCGCACGACGTCGGTTCGGTCACGCGGGACGCGTGACCCTACCGCGTCCGCACGGTAGGGGCGAGCGTCCCGCTCGCCCGCACGGGAATCGCATTCTGCGTTCGAGGACGCGGCCGCCGCCGCGCAGAACCCGCACAGCAACCGCGCGAGACGATTCATCCGCATCATCTTTCCCTTCTTGCCGCTACCGGATGATCAGGAGCGATCCCGTGCGCAGCTGCACGTAGCCGTTCTCGTCCAGGATCACGCGCTTCCCGTTGAGGCGGACCCGGCGCAGCTGCGCGTCCGTCAAGCCGGACGCGCTCGTGCCGAAGCGGACGGACGCGCCGGACGCCGCCGTGATCGACAGCTTCACGTCCGAGCCGGTGGCCCACGTCGCGCCGGAGGAGTCCGCGAACGCAAGCGACGCCCCCTCGTCCACGGACAGGCCGCCGCTCGACGTGACCGTCAGGACGCCGAGGGCGTTGGCGGTGTCCGCTGCGGCCGCGAGCGTGCCGCCGGCGACCGTGAAGGCGAGGGCGTCGTGCGTGACGGACGACGCCGCGAGCCGCCAGACGCCTTCCTCCAGCACCGTCGAGGCGGACGACAGCTTGCCGTAGTTCATCGCCCCGAGGCACGACACCGTGCCGGCGCCGGCCTTGACGACCTTCGTGGCGGCGCGCTGTCCGGCGAACTCCCCGATGCCGGACGCGAGAACGAAGTCGTCGGCCGACGACCCGGTGACGTCCGCCACGTCCAAGGTCACGGTCTGCTCTTTCCCGCCGTTCGCGGCCTTGCCGACGAGCAGGAGCGGGGCCTCCGCCGTGGACGCCGCCGAGCCGTCGACGCGGAGCGTCGCCTGCACGACATTGGCGCTCGGGTCGTTGCCCATGCGGAACGAGGCGCCGCGGATGACCGCGCCGTTGCGCAACGTCAGGTTGTCGAGCGGGACTTGCGTGTCCGCGCCGGGGGCGCAGATCGCGATCTCGCCGCCGTCGCAGGAGACCGGCTGGCTGGCGACGAGGGCGTATTTCTCCGTGATCGCGAGCGAGCCGCCCGAAAGGACCGCGATGTCCAGCGCGCCGCCGCAAAGGCCGTCCGAAGATCCTTTGGACTCATACGAGGCGAACAGGCGGCTGCCCGAGCCCACCGTCACGCAGCCGTTCGTCGGCAGGCTGTCGCGCGCGGCCGCGACGCACGCCACGGAGCCCTCCAACGCGAACGTCCCGCCGTCCAGCGTCGTCCCGCCGGGCAGGTTGACGCAGACCGACTGCGCCGCATTCGGGAACTCCACGGTAATCCCCGCCAGGCAATAGCCGGACTTCGTAATGTCCGTCACAATCGAGGTGTCCGTCTTGGCCACCCCCGCGGCAATCAAGGCGTCCAAGTCGGCGCCATACCCGTAGCTGGTGTCGTCCGTAATGTATCCGCGCCGCTCGGCCGCAACGTAGACGTCCGCCCCGACCTGGGTGAAGACCGCCTTGACGGCCTGCAGCTGGCTCTTCGCGTTCAGATACTGCACCCAGACCCAGGCCTTGTTTCCCTCGTTCGTCAGCGCGGCGACGTAAGCGTCCACGCCGGTCTTCGAGATGGAACTGCCGCCGAGGCGCGCCGACGTCACTTTCAGGCCGGCAAGCGTCTGGTTGGCCATGAACAGGCTCGCCGTCCTGGACGGGGCATTGTTTTCGTCCCGGGACGCGGTGACGGGCCCGGACGCGGCCTCTTCCCCGACGAACGTGACGCGGCCTTCCGCGCCCAGGACTTTGCTCGACCAGTTCGCGAGCGCCGCGCCCTGCACGCGGACGTCCACGGCGGACGCGACCGCAAGGTCGCCCGTCACCTTGCCGTTCAGGACGACCGTCGCGTTTCCGTGCCGAGGCGAAACCGTCAGCTGGTCGACGCCATAGCCGCTGCTGTCCGCGGACGTGGCGATGTCGCGCGTGCGATACTGCCCCTCGCCCGGCGTGCCGGAGGAAATCGGCGTCAGCGTCTCGAAGTCCGGGACGGTCCCGTCCTCTCGGACGGCCGAATAGCGCGCCCAAACCACGCAGCCGACGACGTCGTCGCCCGACTGCGAGAGGCGAACCTTGACGCACTTGAGCGTCGTCTTCTCGACGATCGACAGTTGGACTTCGAGTTGTCCCGTTTCGCGCACCGCGTAATTCGGCGTGCCCAGCCCCTTGTTCGACGACGTGGCGAACAGCGTGGAGACGATGTCGTAGTCGTCGACCGAGGCGTTCGGGAACACGACGACCGTCCCGACCTCGGCGCTCGGCAAGAACGCGCCCGCGTAGGGCGAGCGCACCACCGTGTTCGTGACCGTCAGCGACGTGTCCGTCGCCGTCACCGCCCCGTTGAGGACAAGGCGGCGCGTGCCTTTCCCGGAGAGCTTGATCGCGGCGTCGGGCGCGAAGGTCATGTCGCCGGCGAATGCCGTGTCGTCCGCTCCGCCGCCGGAGAACGTCAGCGAGACGATGCGCCCTTCGCTGTCGTAGGTGAACGTCGTCTCGTCGCCGGACGCCGCCGTCTGCGCCGTCGCGTCATAGTCGTATGTCGCCGCCGGCGCCGAAAGCGCCGCCGCCGCGCCGAAAGCCGCGACGAGCGCGAGCCTTGCAATTCTGGACCTGTGTTTCATTTTTTTGGACATTTTCATTTTTTGACCTTTCGCGCGGAAAGAGCCCGTTTTCAGCCGTTGGGAGAGGGACGGGCTCCAGCCCGTCCGACAGTCTCCACTGGCAGTCGCGAATGATAGCACAGCCGCGCGGTGGCGGTCAAGCGCAGGCGATGTCGAATCATGCAACAAATTTCTGTCGGAATATGCTATACTTCCCGCCATGGCGAAAAGGAAGACGACGGAGAGGAAAGTGATCGTGGCGTTCACGCTCGGCGGCGCGGCGCCCGACCCGGCGCGGCGCAACTTCCTCCTCCGCAACGACGACGTCGC
>CAVCXQ010000096.1:0-5181 GCA_963606275.1 uncultured Muribaculaceae bacterium
GGTGGTCGAGCGGGATGTCGAAGAAGCCCTGGATCTGGTTGGCGTGGAGGTCGAGGGTCATGACGCGGTCGGCTCCGGCGGCCTCGATCAGGTTGGCGACGAGGCGCGCGGTGATCGGGACACGCGGCTGGTCCTTGCGGTCCTGGCGCGCATAGCCGTAGTAGGGCAGGACGGCGGTGATGCGCTTGGCGCTGCCGCGGCGCAGGGCGTCGATGATGATGAACAGCTCCATGTACGCCTCGTTCGGCCGAGGCGAGCCGGACTGGATGACGTACACGTCGCGCCCGCGCACGCTGTCGATCACCTGGCAGAAGGTCTCGCCGTCGGGGAAGTGCGGGATCTCGATCTTGTTCAGCGGCCTGCCGAGGTAGTCCGCTATCTTCTCCGCCAGCGGCAGGTTTGCCGTGCCGGAGAACACCATGAAGTCGTTGACGTCTTCTGTCATGACTGGAGTTGTTCCTTTCGTTCCGAAGTTGGTGGGAATTATACCATAAAGGCGCGGCAAAGGCGCGGGGGCGGTCTGCGCACCGCCGCGGAATGTGGTATAATACGCACCCAACGGCGCACGATGCGCACGGCCTCGGACTGTAGCTCAACTGGTAGAGCACGACACTTTTAATGTTGGGGTCGCGGGTTCGATCCCCGCCAGTCCGACCATTCGCGGAACTCGCAAGGCCTGCAAGGCTGCCGCCGGAACCGCCCGCCGCCGACGCGGGAAATATGGTAAAATACGCGCATTGTTTCTCACACCGAAACGGAGCAGGCAATGGGCATCTTCAAGGCATACGACATACGAGGGATCTACGGGCAGGACCTCGTCCAGGACGACTTCTACCGCATCGCGCGCGCCTACGCGAGGTTCTGCGGGCTCGCCGGCAGAAGCTCGAAGGTCGTCGTCGCGCGCGACTGCCGCAAGTCCTCCGACGCGCTGTTCGCCGCGTTCTCCAGGGGGCTCGTGGACGAGGGCGTCGACGTCGTGGACGTCGGCCTCGCCTCCACGCCGATGAGCTACTTCGCCAACGCCTCGCTGAAGGCGGACGGCTCGGCGATGATCACCGCCTCGCACAACACCAAGGAATGGAACGGCTGCAAGCTCTGCAAGGCCGGCGCCGTGCCGATCTCCGGCGCGACCGGGCTTAAGGACATCGAGCGCATCTACGGCGAGATCACGGTCAACGACCCGCCGATGGGCGTCGGCGAGATCTCCAGGGCCGACGTGTCGTCCGCCTACGCCGCGCACGTCCGCGAGTTCGCGCACATGAAGCGCCCGCTCCACCTCGCCCTCGACTTCGCCAACGGCATGGGCATCGCAGAGGCGGCCGCGTTCAAGGGCTCGGACATCTCCTACGACGCGCTCTTCGGCGAATACGACGGCGACTTCCCGAACCACGACGCGAACCCGCTGCACGTCGAGACGCTGAAGGACCTGCAGGCGCTCGTCCGCTCCAATCCCGGCAAGTACGCCTTCGGCGTCGCCTACGACGGAGACGCCGACCGCGCCGGCTTCGTCGACGAGAAAGGCGACGTGATCCCGATGGACTTCGTCACGGCTCTCATCGCGCAGGACCTGCTGGCGACGAACCCCGGCGCCGCGTGCTTCTACGACCTGCGCTCGTCGAAGGTCTGCGAGGAGGTCATCCGCGCCGCCGGCGGCCGGCCGATGATGTCGCGCGTCGGCCACTCGTTCATCAAGGAGCAGATGCGAGCGAACGACGCGATCTTCGCCGGCGAGCTCTCCGGGCACTACTACTTCAAGGCGAACTCGACGGCCGAGTCTAGCGCGATGGCGACCTTCGCGCTCGCGAACATCGTCTCCGCGAGCGACAGCCCCCTCTCCGCGCTCGTCGCGCCGCTCCGCAAATACGCGCAGTCCGGCGAGATCAACACGAAGACCACGACCCCGCCGGCGGAGGTGCTGGCGAAGGTCAAGGCGGCCTACGCGCCGACGGCGCGCGTGTTCGAGCTCGACGGGGTGTCCGTCGACGCATGGGATGCGGAAGGCTACTGGGCGAACGTCAGAATGTCCAACACCGAGCCGCTGGTGCGGCTAAACCTGGAGGGCAGGACCCGTGAGATCATGGAGGCGAAGCGTGACGAATATCTCGCTCTCATCCGCGCCTAGGGCGGCGCTCGCGGCGCTCGCGCTGGCGGCGGCGTCCGCCGTCGTCTGCGGCTGCGGCCCGAAGGACGGCTCGAAGGAGATCGCCGCCGGCGAGGCGGCATACGGGGCGCGCAGCTTCGAGAAGGCGTCGCGGCTCTTCGAGAAGGCCGTCGAGCTTGCGCCCGCGAGCGCGGACGCCGCGCTCTGGCTGGCGCGCTCGGAGCTGGCGCAGGGCGACCTGGCGGCGGCGAAGCGCGCGGTCGTCCGAGCGCAGGGGCTTTCGGACGACGCGGACGTCAAGATGGTCGCGGCGCAGGTGGCGTGGCATCTCAAGGACTACGACGCGGCGGCGCAGGGCTTCCTCGACCTGGCGAACGACGCGAGGCTCGCGCCGGAGGTTCGCGCGCAGGCGTGGGCGGGGCTTGGCGTCGTCGAATACACGCGCGAGCGCAGCCATCTCGCGCGCATCGCGTTCCTGAGGGCGCTGCGGCTGAACTTCAAGGACGCGGCGGCGCGCTACCACCTCGGGCTCCTCTACCGCGACGCCTTCGGATACTGGGAGGCGGCGCTGGAGCAGTTCCAGGTGTTCGCTCGCCTGGAGGAGGACGCCTCTCCGCGCGTCCAGCGCGTGAAGCTCTCGTTCGTGCCGGAGCTGCAGAAGAAGGTCGCGGCGGACGCGGCGGCGCGTCCCGGCGCGGCGAAGCGCGACAGCGCGGCGGCGGCGGCGGCGCTCTCGCGCGCGGCGGCGGCGGAGAAAAAGGGCAAGACCGACTCGGCGCGACGCGAATACGAGGCCGCCCTCAAGGCAGACCCGCTGTCCGGCCCGGCGGCGCTGGGTCTTGCGGAGTGCTGGGCGAAGACCGCGCCCTCGAAGAAGAAGGGCGGCGAGGCGAACCCGCTCGCCCGCGCGCTGGAGAACTACAAGCTCGCGTGCAAGCTGCAGCCCAGCCGCGTCTCGACTTACCTCACGGCCGGAGCCCTCGCGGCGAAGCTCGGCCACCACGCGACGGCGGCGGAGTGCTACTCGCGGGCGGTGGCTGCCAGTCCGGCGTCGTTCGACGCGCTCGACGGACTGATCCGCGCCCTGCGCAAGCAGGGCAAGCCGAAGACCGCGCAGGCCTACCAGCTCTACCGCGAGTCGATCCCGGCAAAGGCCAAGCGCGGCTAGGACGGATTCGCCGCCGCCGCGCAGGAGCGCAGCGTCGCGTCCGCGATCCGCCGCGCCAGAAGCGGGAGGCCGGGGTCGCGCGCCCCGCAGGTCGCGAAGCATCCGAAGCGGCCGGCCCGCTCAGCGCACCAGGCGAGAGCCTCGTCAGGCCCGGCCGCCAGCGCGACCAGCGCCGCCGCCGAGGCGTCCGCCGCCGCCACCGCCGCCACCAGGTCGGCGGACGACACCGTGCGGTCGGCCGTCCCCCCGGCATCGTAGACCGGAAGCAGAAGGAGCGCGTCCTGCGGACGCAGCGTCGCCGCGAACATCGCCGCCAGCGCGTCCTTCATCTTGCGCAGCGGCGCGTATCCGTGCGGACGCCACACCGCGCACACGCCGTTCGCGAATCGCTCCTGCAGGGTAGTCAGCATCGCGTGGAGCTTCTCGGTGTTGTGCGCGTAGTCGTCGTAGACCGCCGGGACGTCGCCAGGGCCGGACACGCGCTGAAGCCTCCGCTCGACGCCGCCGAACGACGCCAGGGCTGCGCGCGCCCTCCTCTCTTCGCAGCCGAGCGCGAGCGCCATCCGCAAGGCCAGCGCGGCGTTCTGCCGGTTGTGCGCTCCAGGCATCGACGTCTCCACCTCATCCGCCAACTCTCCCACTTCTCCACTTCTCCACTTCTCCACTTCTCCACTCTTCCACTTTTCCACTTTTCTTCCGTCTATCATGGGACCTGGGCAGCCCTTGACGAATGCGTCGAACACAGCGTCCATCTCCTCCTTGGAGTAGTGGTCGGCGGATGCGTTGGTGACGATGGCGGCGTATGGGGAGAACGCGACGAGGGACCGGTCGGACTCGTCCACCTCGGCGACGGCGTATTCGCCGCGCCCGAAGCGCACCGCGCCTTCCCAGCCCGGCACGTTGGCGCCGTTGACGCAGAGCGGGTCGAGCCCGCACTCGGCGAGGACGTGCCCCAGCATCGCCGTCACCGTGGACTTTCCGCAGGTGCCGACTACGGCGACGAGACGGCGGCCGGACAGCGCGCGCGCCAGCGCCTTCGCGCGGTGCACGACCGGGACGCCCAGCTCGCGCGCCTTGCGCAGCCCGGGGTTCGTCTCCTCGATCGCCGTCGAGACAATCACCTCGTCCACGTCCGCGCCGACTCCGCTGCCGTCGTCGGGGAAGACCGTCACGCCGATGGACTCGAGGAACCGGACGTTCGGGGCGTCCAGCGTCCTGTCCGCGCCCGTCACCTCGTCGCCGAGCCTGACGAGCGCCGTCGCGAGGGCGCTCATGCCGACGCCGCCAACCCCGATCAGATGCCTCTTCGCCATGCTCACGCCCTCCTGCGGCCGGCGCGGCGGCGGAACAGCCGGCGCACCGCGTCTATGTACGGACGGTCGGTGGAGATCGGCAGCATCTCGATGCCCGTCTTCAGGAAGAACGACTTCAGCTCCTCGCCATCCTTCTGCGCCTGTTCGGCGAAGGCGCGGCGCACGGACGCGCTCGACGTGTCCGCGAGCACGAGCTCGCCAGTCTCCGGGTCCTCCAGCTCCACGAGGCCGACGTCCGGCAGCGCGCTCTCCGCCGGGTCGCTCACCGGCACGCAGATGAGGTCGTGATGACGCGCCGTCGCCCGCAGCATCTTCCACACGGAGGACTTCCCTTCATCCTCCGACTTTTCCACTCCTCCACTTCTCCACTCCTCCACTTTCCCACTTCTCCACTTCTCCACTTTCCCACTTCTCCACTTCTCCACTTCCCCACTTCTCCACTTCTCATCCCCCATCAGGAAGTCGCTCACGAGGAATACGACGGCGCGGCGTTTCTGGACGCCGTTGAGGAACTTCAGCGCGCCCTCGACGTCCGTGCCGCCCCGGGCCTCGTCCTCGGCGGCGAGCACCTCGCGCACGAGGCGCATGACGCTGTCGCG
>CAVCXQ010000097.1:0-5177 GCA_963606275.1 uncultured Muribaculaceae bacterium
TGAAGGAGATGACGTTTTCGGACATAGGCTGGATCAGCCTGTTGCGAGCCGTCCGGGCGGCGCGGCGTTCTTTGACGAGGGTCATGTGTGCAATCCTCCTGAATCTGTTTGACGGCGAGTATTGTACAGAATCGTGTTCGCGATGTCAATGGGGCCGCGAGGCCCGTTTCTCGTATCGGATCCGACGGCATCTGCCGAGCAGTTCGGCCTCGTTCATCGGCACACGCTCGCGCAAGCACTCGAATGCGGCGGAGATCAGATAGGGCTCGCTCTCGGACGCCCACGAAATCTGCGAATCGTGCGGCACGACGCCGCCGCGCCCTCGATCAACGACATCTGCCTCATTGTCCGGTGCCTCGGAATGCGCTTGCGCTTACTTCGCCACCTCCTTGGCGATCTCGCGCATGAGCTTAGCCTCGTCGTCGGTAACGCAGTCTGGATGAGACTTGAGCGCGCCCAGGTCGGCGTCCAGCGACGACATGTTCTCTTCTGCCATAGCAATTGGAGATGATATCATGATCCGCAGTGCATGGTCGAGGCTCGCGGCAGGAGCGTCGTCGCGACCATGACGTGGCGCGGCGGGGACTTCGGGCGGGCGATCCGGCCAAGCAGCGTCTCGCACACTGCGCGCGCGATCTCGCGAGACGGCTGACGGACGGTCGTCAGCCCGGTGCTCCTGGCCGGGGCGATGTCGTCAACCCCCGCCAGGAGGACGTCCTCCGGCACGCGGACCCGGACTTGCCGCAGGATGTCCAGAACCATGCTGGCGACGCAGTCGCTGCTGCAGACTATGGCGTCCGGCCTGTCCGGGGACTTGACCGTCCGCTTGAACTCCCGGACGCCGGCCTTCGTCAGGACGGCCGAGGAAAGCTCCGCTTGTGCCGCGTCGGCGACTTCCCGAAGTCCGGCCAGCCTGTCGCGGACATTGGGCAAGCGGCAGCGCCAGCTGACGAACAGGATGCGCCGGACGCCTTGCTCGACGAGATGGCGTCCGAGCTTGACGCCGACAGCCCGGTTGTCGATGCCGACGAGGTCGTAGCGGTCTTCCAGCGGGCTGTCGAGGCCGCTGTCGACGAGGACGACGGGGATCCGCGCCGCGTCGAACAGCGCGAGGATCCTGTGGTCGAGGTCTGGGGGCGGACTGTCGCAGTCCCGGACTGACGCGACGTTGGCGGACGGGACGTAGACGAGACCGGATATCCCGTGCGCGACGAGCGCGCGCGCGGCGGCCTCCAGCCTGGCCGCGTAGTCGGCGCGCTCGGCCCGGTCGATCTCGCGGACCTCGAACGAGATGGCGTTCCGCTGGCAGAGCTCGCCGACCTCCCTGCGGATCAGCGGGAAGAACGGCGCGAGCCCGAATGACGGCGAGAGGAACCCGAACAGGCGGTGCGTCTGCGCGACGAACGTCCCGGCGCCGCGCCGCGACTCGACCAGGCGAAGGGACTTCAGTCCGTCGAGGACCTTGACGGCCGTGAGGTGCGAGACCCGGAAGCGCGCGCGGATCTCCCTGACGCCGGGGAAGGCGTCGCCGGGCTTCCATCTCCCGGAGGCGATTTCGGACTTCAGCGTGTCGACGGCTTTCTGGTAGACGAACGTCATGCGCGTGGTGCGGTTAGACGTCCGCTCTGTCAAGGAATTCCATGTCGGCTGCTTTCGATTGGGCTGCGTTCGGAACTGGCCGGTTCCGAACAGGACAGCTCTGAACGAGGTGAATTATACCAAAAACAGAGAGAGAGGTGGTCAACCCCGCTAAAGCACGGTGGGACGGTGGGACGGCGCAGGGCAAGGTGTGGCTTCCGTCCTTTCGATCCGTCCCGTGCAGGTATGCGAAAATGGCGGGAAAGTCGGCCGCAGCCTAACCCATTGCGAAAGTTTTATATAAAACATTTGCGCTGGCGGGTGCGTTTTGCTATATTCCACGCGTCGCAGAAACGGGGACGGTCCCCGGAAGCGGCAAACGAAAGGTAGAGAGAAAATGACGACGAAGCAGATCACGAAGCGAGAGTTCCTGAAGAAGCTCGGCCTCCTGGGCGCGGCTGGCGCGACCGGCGCTGCGTTCGGCGACGTGCCCGCGGCCTCGTCCGTCAGGGCTCTTCCGCCCGGCGCCATCGGCGACCCGGAGCTCTACTGCTTCGGGTCGATGGTATATCCGATCCCGCACACGGTCGAGGACGGCCCGAGCTGCTTCCTGAAGGACGGCAAGGTCTTCATGCCGGCGCGGGAGGTCCCGCGCTTCCACGAGACGGACGTCGTGGTCGTCGGCGGCGGCCCGGCCGGCTTCGCCGCCGCCATAGCGGCGGCGCGCGCCGGATCCAGGGTCGCGCTCGTCGAGGCGGCCGGCTCGCTCGGCGGGCTCTTCACGAACGGCATGGTCCTCATCGTCCTCGCCACCGGCGTGCGCGGCGAAGGCGGCCGCTGGACGCTCGTCACGCGCGGCGTCTGCGAGGAGTTCATGCTCCGCGCCCGCGCCATGGGCGCCGCCGCCTCCACCCAGCAGGACCCGAAGGACGACCGCCGACACTGGCAGCCGACCATCGACCCGGAAGGCGCGAAATACCTCATGGACAGGATGTGCGAGGAGGCGGGCGTCGAGACCTTCTTCCACGCCACCGGCATCGACGTCGTCCAGGACGGCGACAGCGTCCTCGGCGTCGTCTTCCAGTCCAAGCAGGGCATGCAGGCGATCCTCGCCAAGGAGGTCGTCGACTGCACCGGCGACGGCGACGTGTTCTTCGCCGCCGGATGCGGATACCGCCAGATCACCCACGGCATCGGACACGTCTCGCGCCTCGGCAACGTCGACCGCGTCACCGCGAAGCGTCCTCCGAAGGACCCCGGCGTCTCCTACGACGGCACGACGCCGCCGTGGCCGACGCGCAGCAACGAGGGCAACGGCACGGCGTGGTGGGGCGGACAGCTCGGGCCACAGGGCGACGGACTCTCCGTCCGCGACCTCTCGAAGGCGGAAGTCTTGCACCGCAGGTTCTGGTGGGAGCACGTGGAGAAGATGCGCCGGACGCCCGGCTGGGAGCAGGTCTACATCGCCAACAACTGCTCGATGATCGGGCCTCGCGCCACGCGCCTTCTGGACTCCGAGCTGGTCGTCGACCGCGCCGCCGAGGAGGCGAAGAAGAACGAGACCGAGATCGTCGGCTGGATGGGCAACGACGGCCCGCACAACGGCATGGCCGTGAGCTTCCGCTCGCTCGTCCCGAAGAAGGGCGACCACGTGCTTGCGGCGGGGCGATGCCTCGGGGCCCCGGACACGGTGGACACGTTCCGCCTCATCGCGCCGTGCTTCGTGACCGGCCAGGCGGCCGGCGTCGCCGCCGCCCTCGCCGCGCAGAAGGGCGTCGCCCCGCGCTCGCTCGCCTACGCCGACCTCAGGCGCGCCCTGCTGGCGCAGAAGGCCTATCTCGGATGAGAATCGGGCTCGGATACGACTCGCACCGCTTCGAGGAAGGCCGCCGGCTCGTCCTCGGCGGCGTCGAGTTCCCCGGCGAGACCGGCCTCAGGGGGCACAGCGACGCCGACGTCCTCGTCCACGCCGTGATCGACGCGCTCCTCGGCGCGGCGGCGCTCGGCGACATCGGCTCGCACTTCCCCGACACCGACGAGCGGTGGAGGGGCGCGGACTCGATCGCGCTCCTGGAGGCGGTGGCGAAGGAGGTGCGCGGCGCGGGCTACCGCATCGCCAACGTCGACGCGACCGTGGTCTGTGAGCGTCCGAAGATCCGCCCTGTCGCCGACCTGATGCGGAGGCGCCTGGCGGACGCGATGGGCGTCGGCTTTGGGCGCGTCTCGGTGAAGGGCAAGACGAACGAGAAGATGGACGACGTCGGCGCAGGGCTGGGGATCGCCGTCCACGCCGCCTGCCTGCTCGAGGAGTAGGCGGCGCTCACTTCAGCTGGCGGACGCGCCTCTCGATGCGCGGGAGGCGCACGGTGAAGGTCGTGCCCTCGCCCGGCGCGGACTCCGCGTCAATCGTCCCGCCGTGCTCGGAGACGATGCGCTTCGAGATCATCAGCCCGAGGCCCGTCCCCTTCTCCTTCGTCGTGCGGTAGGGCTCGAAGAGGTGGGCGAGCTGCTCGGCGTCCATGCCAAGGCCCGTGTCGCGGAAGGACACCGAGACCCAGTCGTCGTCCGCCTCGATGGCGATGGCGACGGATCCGCCGTCCTTCATCGCCTCCAGCGCGTTCTTGAGGATGTTGAAGAACACCTGCTCGATCTGCCCGGCGTCGAGGGCGACGTGCGGGAGCGCGGCGGGGACGCTGAGGGTGACGTCGATCCTGCGGTCGACGAACTGCTCGCGCAGCGCGTCGAGGCAGCGGCGGAGCGGCTCGGCCGGCGAGCCGGGGCGCAGCTCCGGACGGCGAGGGCGGAGCGCGGAGAGGAAGTCGCGGATGATGCCGTCGAGGCGCTTGACCTGCTGCATGCAGGCGCGGAGCGTGTCCTTGTCCGCCGGGTCGCGCTCGATGAGCTGGAGCGAGAGGGCGATGGCGTTGAGCGGGTTGCCGATCTCGTGGGCGACGCCGGCGGCGAGGTCCTGCACGGCCCTGGTGGCGCCGGCGCGGAGCTCCTCCTCGGTGCGCGCCCGCTCGGCGGTGACGTCGCGGACGTAGGCGATGGTGTTCGCGTGGACGGGGATGGTCTGCACCTCCAGGACGCGGCGCTCCGGATAGGAGACGGACACCTCGCGGCGCGAGCCGACGCCGAGCGGGACGCCGATCTCCCTGAGCGCGTCGGCGGGCGACGCGCCGAGCAGGGTCTCGGCGGCAGGGTTGGAGCGCACGACCTCGCCCTCGCCGTCGAAGACGACGATGCCGCGGTCGATGGCGTCCAGCAGCGCGTCGACGGACTCGAGCTCCTCGGACATGAGGAGATACTGCTCGCGCAGATGCCCGGCGTCGAGCTTTCCGATGTGGCGGCGCACGCCCCTGAAGAAGTCTTTCATCGCCTCGGATTATACCACATTCCCCCAACCGCCGTCCGACGACCTTTCGCTGTTGCGGCGAGAGCGGCGGTTTGGTATCATTTCCCCCATTCACGAGAGGAGCAAGACACCATGACCGCGCGCCGAAGCCTGTCCGTAAAGATCGCACTGAGCGTCCTGCTGGCGTTCGCCGTCTCGCTCGTCGCGACCTGGTGCGTCTACGCCGTCCTCTCCGAACGCGAGG
>CAVCXQ010000098.1:0-5096 GCA_963606275.1 uncultured Muribaculaceae bacterium
GAATCCCGGCGGACGAGCTCTTGGCGGCGCGCTACGCGAAGCTCCGCGCCTACGGGAACTTCCATCCGGCGGGCTGAACGCGTCCTGCCGTGGGCCGAGAAGCGGAATGACCAGGAGCCAGAGGAGCTGGGCGGCGTATCTGGCGACGCGCCTTGCGGGCGTCGCGGCGGACGCCGCCGTGCTTGCTGCGGCCTACTGGGGCGCGATCCTGCTGCGCTTCGACTTCCAGGCGCCGAGCTGGGGGTGGCGCGGCGTCGCGCTCTCGTTCGTGACGGTCGCGGCGGCGCATTTCCTCTCGCTCGCCGCTTGCGGATGCTACCGTGGCTCGTGGCGGAGGTTCTCTACCCGCGACCTGCCGCGCTGCGTGCTGGCGACGGCGGCGGCCGCGGCGATCCTGACCGCGCTGCGATTCCTGCTCTCGCTGGAGGAGTTCATCCACGTGCGGCCTCCGTATTCCGTCACGCTGATCACCTTCGCGCTGGCGACGATCGGCCTGGCCGGCTGGCGCATCGTCTGGAGCTGGCGAGCGCATGGCGGGCCGGCGGACGACGCAGCGCTGCTCGGAAGGACGGCGCGGCGCATCGACTCGTCCGCTGCCGTCGGCTTCCTGCGCGGCAAGACGGTGATGGTGACCGGCGCCGGCGGCTCTATCGGCTCGGAACTGGCGCGGCAGGTCGCCGCCGCCGGTCCGAAGGCGCTGCTCCTCGTCGAGCGCGGCGAGAACGCGCTCTACGAGATCGACCGCGAGCTCCGAGGCGCCGTCCGCGCCGGCTCCGCCGGCTGCCGCGCCGTGCCGCTGATGGTGGACGCCGGCGACCGCGAGAGGATGGCGGAAGTGTTCCGCGAGTTCCGCCCGGATGTCGTCCTTCACGCGGCGGCCTACAAGCACGTGCCGATGGTGGAGGCGAATCCGCGCGAGGGCGAGCGGAACAACGTCGGCGCGACCAAGTGCGTCGCGGAGCTCTCGAAGGAGTTCGGCGTCTCCAGGTTCGTCCTCATCTCCACGGACAAGGCGGTGAACCCGACGTCGGTCATGGGCAGGACGAAGCGCGCGGCGGAGAAGGCCGTCCTCGCGCTCAATTCGCCGGGAGGGACGTCGTTCTGCGCGGTGCGGTTCGGCAACGTGCTCGGCTCGTCCGGGAGCGTCGTCCCGCTCTTCCGCGAGCAGATCGCGCGCAGAGTGCCGGTGACGGTCACGCACCCGGAGATGAAGCGCTATTTCATGACCGTCCGGGAGGCGGTCGGGCTGGTGCTGCAGGCGGCTAGCCGCTCCGAGCAGGCGATCTACACCCTCGACATGGGCGAGCCCGTGCTCGTCCTCGACCTCGCGGAGCGGATGATCCGCCGGGCCGGGCTCTTTCCCTACGTCGACGTGCCGATAGAGTTCACCGGCATCCGCCCCGGCGAGAAGCTCTTCGAGGAACTTGACATCTCCGAGAAGTCCGCCTACCGGACGGACATGGCGCGGATCTACGTCACCCGGGAAGACTTGCGATGACTGTCGTTCCCCTTGTCCTCGCCGCCGCATTCGAAGTCCTGCCGCTCTACCAGCAGGACCCGGGGCGAGGCTTCTACGCGGCGCGTCCGTTCTGGTCGCGCGACGCCGCCGCCGAGACCACCGACGTCCTCTGGCCGCTCTTCACCTCGCACCGCGACTGGTGGCGCTTCGCCTTCTTCATGGGCGAGCAGCGGCACGCCGACGGCGGCTGCCAGTTCCAGGCCCTTCCGCTCTGGTGGCACGGCAGGGAAGGCGGCGACGAGGCGGATTCCTTCTACTGGGGATTCTTCCCCTTCTACGGACGCCATCCGCACATGCTGCTGATGAACGACTGGGAGTTCGCGCTCTGGCCGGCATGGATGCGCTACCGGACGCCGCGTCCGAAGGAAGGGCGCTGGATGACGACGAACGCCGTGCTCTTTCCTCTCGTCCACTGGCGTGACGACGGATCGTGGGGGCTGTGGCCTTTCTACACGTTCGCGCACAACCGCGCCGACGACCACGTGAGCGTCCTCTGGCCGATATGGAACTGGAAGACGTGCTTCGCCGACCGCGACACGTCCGGCGCCGGCACGGCGTGGATGCTCTGGCCGCTAGTCGGTCGCGTCGACCGCGAGCGCGAGCGGCAGTGGCTCTTCGTTCCGCCGCTGTTCTCGTGGGCGGAGACCGACTCGAAGAGCCGCGCCTGGCCGGCGGGCGAGTCGGAGGTGCGCCTGCGCTGTCCGTGGCCGCTCTTCGAATACGAGGCGAACGCTCGGCGGACGCGCCTCTCGGTATTCCCGCTCTACGAGCACATCGAGAACCGCGCCTTTGCCGACGGCGCGAAGGTCGGCGAGATAACGCGCTTCGGCTGGCGGCTGGTGGAGCTGCTGCCGGACGAGACGCGCGTCTTCCCGTTCTGGGTGAGCCGCTCCGACGACGCCTACTTCAGGCTCTGGCCGCTGTGGGAGTCGGCGCGCGGCGCGGACGGCGTCAGGCGCGGACGCTTCCTCTCGCTCTTCCCGATCCGCTGGGTCCCGGCGGTGGACAGGAACTGGGCGAAGTTCTGGACTCTCTACGAGCGCGAGGAACGCCCTGGCGCGGAGACGCGGCACTCGCTCCTGTGGGGGCTGGTGCGCTGGACGTCCGGCGGCGCGGCGGCGGAGAATGGCGGAGACGCGGAGGTTTGCGATGAGTAGTCTTGTCTCGCGGCTGAAGGTCTGGGCGCGGGCGGTGCGCGTCGAGCAGTGGACGAAGAACGGCGTGGTGATGCTGGCGTGGTTCTTCTCGGTGGCGGACTCCTCGCAGCGCGAGATCGCGCGAGGGTGGGAGTCGTTCCTGATGGCGGTGGCGATGGCCGGCGCGTTCTCGCTGGTGTCGTCCGCGTTCTACCTGCTGAACGACGTGTCCGACTACGACGCCGACCGGCTGCATCCGGTGAAGCGGTTCCGCCCGGTCGCGGCGGGGCTGGTCCCGCGGATATCGGCGGTGCGCGTCGCGCTGGTGCTGTTCGCGCTCGGCTTCATGTATCCAGCGCTGGTGGTGATCGTCATGCCGTCGCGGACGACGGCGTTCGCGACGATGCTGGCGTACACGATCATGCAGTGCCTCTACACCGGCTTCCTGAAGCGCGTGCCATACGTGGACGTGGCGACGCTGGCGGCGGGATTCGTGCTTCGCGCTGTCGCGGGCGCGGCGATCATCTCGGCATACGTCTCGCCGTGGCTGCTCGTCTGCACGTTCACGCTCTCGATGTTCCTGGCGTTCTGCAAGCGGCGAGCGGAGATGGAGACGGCGATGGCGTCCAGGGCGGTCCTGACGCGCTACCACCCGAAGGCCCTCGCCGCGCTCATCCTGCTCGCCGGCGCGGCGTCCGTCGCCGAATACCTCGCCTACACGCTCACCTCGAAGATGGGGGCGCGGTTCCCGCTGCTGTGGACGACGTCGTTCTTCGTCGCCGCCGGCATCGTCCGCTACCTCGTCCTCGTCTGGCGCAAGGCGGACGTCGGGCGTCCGGAGATGGTCCTGCTCAACGACCGCCCGCTCTGGGCGATCATCGCCGGCTACGGCGCGGCGTCGGTCGTAGCCGTCCTCCTCGGCGTCGCCCGCTGAGCGCGGGCGTGGTCTTTGACATGACATGCGCCATTGCCCACCGTTCGCAACCTCACGCCAGCGATTTTCCCGGTTGCGGCGGGGTGCTGGATATGCTATACTGCCCGCGTCTGAAACGATTACATGGTTGTAATCGCGCCGAGCGGCGCGACGACGCAAGAGAAAGGAGACCGAACATGGAGCTCAAGGGATCGAAGACGGAAAAGAACCTCTGGGAGGCCTTTGCGGGCGAGTCCCAGGCCAGGAACAAATACGACTACTTCGCCTCGAAGGCGAAGAAGGACGGATACGAGCAGATCGCGGCCGTTTTCCAGGAGACGGCCCTGAACGAGAAGGAGCACGCGAAGCTCTGGTTCAAGGCGCTGTCCGGCATCGGATCTACGCCCGAGAACCTGCTTTCAGCCGCCGCAGGCGAGAACCACGAGTGGACGGAGATGTACAAGAGAATGTCCGAGGAGGCCAAGGAGGAAGGCTTCGACGAGCTCTCGCGGCTGTTCGCGAAGGTGGCGGAGGTCGAGGCGAGCCACGAGGCCCGCTACCGCAGGCTCGCTAAGAACATCGAGACCGGCGAGGTCTGGGTGCGCGTCGGGGCGCGGAAGTGGCAGTGCCGCAACTGCGGCGCGGTCGTCGAGGGCGAGAGCGCCCCGGACGTCTGCCCGGTCTGCGCCCATCCCCGCGCCTACTTCCAGCTGGAGCAGGACAACTTCTAGCAGGGCGGCCGCCCGTGGCGGCGGCTCATCCGCCGGCTGCGGCGACGGTCAGCATTCCGAGCGCGTGGAGGACCGCCTGGGCGCGCACGGCCGCACGGTCGCCGGCGAACAAGGCTCTCTCGGAGCGCGACCCGGCCGCGGTCGCGATGCCAAACCAGACCAGCCCGACCGGCTTCTCCGCCGTGCCGCCGCCAGGCCCGGCGACGCCGGTCGCCGAGACCGCGACGTCCGCCTTCAGCAGCCGCCGCGCGCCCTCCGCCATCCGGACGGCCGTCTCGGACGACACCGCGCCGACGGAGTCCAGGACGTCCTGGCCGACTCCGAGGACGTCGCGCTTGACCTCGTTCGCGTAGGACACGACGCCGCCGAGGAAGGCCTCGCTGGCGCCCGGCGCGGACGTTATCGCCGCGCCTATCCCGCCGCCGGTGCAGCTCTCCGCCGTCGCGCAGGTGAGCCCCTGCGCCTTCAGGAGCGCAACCAGGCGCTCCGCCGCCGCCGTCGTTCTGTCTTCGTCCATGCGGGAATGATACCATCCGCCGCGCCCGGCTGTCAACCGTCCGGCGACGTCCGACATCGGTTTGCCTCCCGTCGCGTCCCCCCTTCGCTTGCCGACGTGCGGCGCGTTTCGGGGCAACGGTGCTCCCGCCTACGGGCGGGCGACTTGGGCGTCCTGCGGCCGTGCGGTGTTGTCTCACACGGAAACACGGAGGCACGGAGGGGTCTCCACGGATCTCACGGATTCACACGGATCTGGGCAAGCGGCGGTAGGGTCACGCGTCCCGCGTGACCGCGACACG
>CAVCXQ010000099.1:0-5061 GCA_963606275.1 uncultured Muribaculaceae bacterium
GACGGCGGGCGCGAGCGTCTCGAACGCGTCGACGGCGCCGGCGTAGCCGCTCATCACCTGCTCGAGCCCGGCGCGGACGCGCGGGAACTCGACGTTGAGCCAGTGCTCGAGGGCGGCCTTCTTGTAGTCGATCTTCTCCGACGTCTTGACGAACAGGGCCGCGACGACGAGCGCGATGCCGGCGTCCACGAGCCGCCGCGCCGAGAGGTCGTGGTAGGCCTTCGCGTCCGCATGCCCCTTCACGAACTCGACCGCCGCGTCCAGGTCGGCGAGGAGCTTCGTCATGCGCGGATGCGCCGCGCTCCAGCCCTCGCCGAGGATGTCGTTCAGGACGTCGTGGACGAGAGAGCCCGTCACGCCGGCGACGGCCGCGACGACCTGGAGCTGCGAGGTGCCCTCGTAGATCGTCGTGATGCGCGCGTCGCGCAGGTAGCGCTCGCTCGGGTAGTCCTTCATGTAGCCGGAGCCGCCGAGGACGGAGATGCCGCTCATCGCGTTGCGCATCGACATCTCCGAGCCGTAGTATTTCGCCATCGGCGTGAGCATCTTGTTGAACGCGGCGTGCGTCTTCATGCGCGCGCGGACGGCCGCCGCCTCCGGCGTGCCCTTGACGGACTCGAACTTGCGCGAGAGTCCCTCCTCGAGGTCGACGTTCTTCGCCGAGTAGTAGGTCAGGAGGCGCGCCGCCTGGAGCTCGACGCTCATCGTCGTCAGCAGGTCGCGGATGGCGGGGAAGGTGTCGATCGTGACGCCGAACTGCTTGCGGCTCGCGGCGTATTCGCGCGCGGCGCGGTAGGCGGCCTCGCCGATGCCGGTGCCCTGCGCGGCGATGCCCATGCGCGCGCCGTTCATGAGCGACATCACGTAGGTGATGAGGCCGCGCTTGCGCTGGCCGACCAGCTTCGCCGGGGCCTCGGTGAACACCATCTCGCACGTCGGCGAGCCGTGGATGCCGAGCTTGTTCTCGAGGCGGCGCACCTTCACCCACGGGCCGTTCTCGACGAGGAGGCAGCTGAGGCCGCGCCCGTCCGTCGTGTCCGGCTCCGTCCGCGCGAGGACGAGCAGCACCTCGCCGCAGCCGTTGGTGATGAAGCGCTTGACGCCGTTCACGAACCAGTTGCCGTCCGCGTCCTGCCGCGCCGTCGTCTTGACGCTCTGCAGGTCGCTGCCGGCGTCCGGCTCGGTGAGGACCATCGCGCCGGTCATCTCGCCGGTGACGAGCTTCGGGATGTACTGCTTCTTGATGTCCTCGTCGGCGAAGCGGTTGATCGTCTCGGCGATGCCCTGGAGGCCGAAGATGTTCATGAGGCCGGCGTCGCCGCGCGAGACGATGTCGTTGAGCGCGGTGAGGACGGTGCAGGGCATGTTGAGGCCGCCGAGGTAGTAGGGGATCGTCGTGCCCATGAGCCCGGTCTGGCCGAAGAGCCTGATCGCGAGGTTCATGCCGGGCGAGCGGGTGACGGAGCCGTCGGGGTTCAGGACGTTGCCGACGAGGTCGGTCTCCTCGGCGGTCGGGGCGATGCGCTCGCCCATGACGGAGCCGCAGAGGTCGATGGCGCGCCTGTAGTTCTCGAGGGCCTCCGCCGCGTCCTTCGGCGCGAAGTCGTAGTCCTTGGCGAACTTGAAGCCCTCCTCGAAGAGCGTCGCGACCTCGGTGAGGTCGAGCGCGTCGATCACGTTCTGGATGTCGGGGTTGTCCTTGTAGAAGTTTGCCATGGTCTCTCCTTGAGCAATTCAGTTGGGTAGTATAGCAGTTTCCGCCGTGCCGCGCAAACCGAAGCCGGCAATGGGTGTAAGGGGTTAGTTTTCATTATGTCTCGCTCCTGCAGGCTTGGCACGGCATTTGCAGATGTGTCGGTGTCATGTCCGACACCATCAAGCACGAATGCGCGGTCGCCCTCCTTCGCCTGCGCAAGGAGGCGTCCCACTACTCCGCCGCGACCGGCGCGGCCGACTTCGGCGGCACCAAGCTCTCGCTCCTCCTGGAGAAACAGCACAACCGCGGCCAGGACGGCGCCGGCGCCGTCACCCTGACCCTCTCGCCCGAGCCGGGAAGGCCGGCGTTCAACGAGCTCAAGTCCGCCTCCGACCGTCCGCTGGCGGACTTGCTCTCTCTCCTGGCCAAGCGGCGGCGCATGGACGAGACGCTCTTCCTCGGGCACCTTCGCTACGCGACCTACGGACGCGGCGACGTCAGTTTCTGCCATCCGTTCGTCCACCGCGCCGCCCGGCTCAACCGGACGCTCTTCCTCGCCGGCAACTTCAACCTCACCAACACCCACGAGCTCTTCGACGCCTACGTCGCGCTCGGCAAGTTCCCGGAGTCCACCGCCGACGGATACCTCATCTGCGAATGGCTCGCCTCGTCCATGCTCAAGGTCGAGATGGACGGCGAGAAAGACCGCGGGCGCGTCCTAGTCTCCGCCCTGAAGGCGCTGCTGCCGAAGCTGGACGGGGCCTACACGCTCTGCGGCATGACCGGCGACGGATGGAGCTTCGCCGTCCGCGACCCGCACGGAATCCGCCCCGGCTACTGCTTCGTGGACGACGACGTCGCCGTGGCGGCGTCCGAGCGCCCCGCCATCCAGGCCGCGTTCAACGCGCTGCCGGACGACGTGCGCGAACTCGTCCCCGGCGAGGCGATGCTCGTCGCGCCGGACGGCGCGGTGTCGTTCGAGCGCATCATGGAGCCGGCGGAGCGGCGCAGCTGCGTGTTCGAGCGCATCTACTTCTCGCGCGCGAACGACGCCGACATCCACCGCGAGCGCAAGGCCCTCGGCGCCGCGCTCGCCAGGCCGCTCCTCGACGCCGTCGGCGGCGACCTCGAGAACACCTTCTTCAGCTACATCCCCAACTCCGCCCAGGTCGCGTTCCACGGACTCCTGGAGGCGCTCTGGACGGAGGGGCTCGCGGAGGGACGCGCCGTGCGCTTCGGGCAGGTCGCCGTCAAGGACGCGAAGTTCCGCACATTCATCGCCGACGCAGCCGCGCGCCGCGAGTTCTACCAGCACGTCTACGACGTCACCTACGGTCTGGTGCGCCCCGGAACGGACACCCTCGTCGTCCTCGACGACTCGATCGTGCGCGGCAACACGATGAAGAACGCCATCCTGCCGATGCTCGACCGCCTCGGACCCAAGCGCATCGTCGTCGCGTCGTCCGCCCCGCCCATCTGCTATCCCGACTGCTACGGAATCGACATGTCCACCCTCGGCGAGCTCGTCGCCTTCAAGGCGCTCGTCAACCTCGCCGGAGAGGACGCGATCCGCGCGACGGACGACGTCAGGAAGGTCTATGCACGGCATTCCCTGAAAGAACTCTCGGACGAAATAGCGCGGCTAATCACCCCGCCTGGCATGAAGGCGAAGGTGGACGTCGTGTTCCAGTCCGTCGAAGACCTCCGCCGGTGCTGTCCGAACACCACCGGCGACTGGTATTTCACCGGCGACTATCCGACGCCGGGCGGCGAGCGCGTCCTGAAGGAGGCGCTCGCGAACTACCTCGCCCGCCGCGACGGACGCTCGTATTGAGGCAGTGGCATTTTCATTCCGTGTAATTCCGAAGCCGGCGGTTTTACATCGGCGATGGTCTGGCGGCGGGGGCGGCGCGATGTGGTCATCGCGCCCTACCATGGACGACGCGACGGTAGGGCGGCATGACCCCATGCCGCCGCTCCGACTCTGACTTGAGAGGTAGCGTTATAGCCTCAATTGTGCAAATGAACTCTCCGACCGGCCGTGGCATGGGGTTTGCAGACACCCTTGGGAGTATTGTGATCATGAACGAAGACTTCGAGAGCAAGTGGCGGGCGGAGCGGGAGCGGAAGGCGTTTCTCGCGCTGGCGGACGGGACGGTTTTCCACGGCGTGGCGTTTGGTGCGCGCGTCGACCGGTGCGGGGAGGTCGTCTTCAACACCGGGATGTGCGGCTACCAGGAGATTCTGACCGACCCGTCCTACGCCGGGCAGTTCGTCACCCTCACCACCGCAGAAGTCGGCAACTACGGAGTCAACCCCGAGGACATCGAGTCCCGGGGCCTTTTTCTGTCCGGCCTCGTCATCGGCGACCTCACCGAGCCGTCGAACTACCGCGCCACGCAGTCGCTCGACGAATACCTGAAGGCGAACGGCGTGCCGGGCATCTACGGCGTCGACACCCGCGCCCTCACCATTCATTTGCGCGAACACGGGAACCAGAAGGCTTTCCTGTGCACAACCGCCTCCAGTCCCTCTTGCCTCTCACGTCCCGCCTGTCGCCCCGACGAGCGTGAAGGCGTCGAGAAGGCGCGTGCGTGGGAAGGCCTCGACGGCCAAGACTACGCCAGCCGCGTGACGTGCGAAAAGGCGTATGAGTTTAAGACAGACTTGAAGCGGCCATGCTCACACGGAGCCACGGAGCCACGGAGCGAAGAGGCATGCGAAAGCGATGGCCTGCAGCGTCTCCGTGCCTCCGTGCCTCCGTGTGAGGAAAACAGCCGCCCGAATGTGGTCTGCTACGACTTTGGCGTGAAGACGAACATCCTGCGGTCGCTCGCGACGTTCGCGCGCGTGACGGTCGTGCCGGCGAAGACCCCGGCGGCGGACGTCATCGCGATGAATCCGGACGGCGTGTTCCTCTCGAACGGACCCGCCGACCCCGCCGCCGTCGGATACGCCATTGAGAACATCAAGGAGATTCTGGCTTATAACGAAGCGTGCCTTTCGGGACGCGAGGGACGTCAGGGGCGTGAGGGACTTGCGGCGAAGGGGCAGAAGGTTGGCGCGAAGGCGATCCCGGTTATGGGCATTTGCCTGGGGCATCAGCTTTTGTCGCTCGCCTGCGGCGCGAAGACGGGGCGGCTCAAGTTCGGGCATCACGGCTGCAACCATCCGGTGAAGAACCTCGCGACCGGCAAGGTCGAGATCACGAGCCAGAACCACAACTTCGCCGTGCTGCCGGACTCGGTGCCGGACTGCCTGGAGGTCACGCACGTCAACCTGAACGACGGATCCATCGAGGGCGTCCGCCACAAGACGCTCCCCGCCCTCTCGGTCCAGTATCACCCCGAAAGCTGCCCCGGCCC
>CAVCXQ010000100.1:0-5051 GCA_963606275.1 uncultured Muribaculaceae bacterium
CTTCTTCATCTTGTTCATTTAGTTTCCTTTTGGGTTATAACTATGTTAAACTTCTTCCTCACAGCGCCTTCGCCTGCGCGCGGAGGGTCTCGGCGCGCGATGACTGCCCGAGGCGGTCGAAGCACTGCGCCGCCTTGACGAGCGCGTCGGCGCGCGCGTCGACGCACTCCGCGTCGCGATACATCAGAGCCACGCGCAGGTAGCCGTCGCGAAGCGCGTCGCGCAGCGCGTCCGGCGAGTTGTTCGACTTCGCGACGATGATGTCGCCGCGCATCACCAGCGCGGCGGCGGACGCCGCCCGGTCGCCGCATGACGCGGCCTTCTTCAGAAGCCCCTCGAGCTGGTCGGTCTTGCCCAGCTTCAGCAGCGCCTGCCAGTAGGCCGGCGCGAGAGCCCCGCGGTAGGCGGCCTCCTTGTCCTGCGAGATGACCTTCTGGCAGCACTCGTAGGCCTTCTGCGCGTGGTTCGCCGAGAGATGCGCCAGCACCAGGTAGCGCCCCGCCGGCTTGTCCCACTGCAGCATCACGTAGTCGTCCACGATCTTCTGCAGAATGCCGATCGCCGCCGCCCCGGAGCCGCTCTCGACGAGCTGCACCGCCTTGTCGAAGTTCGACGGCTTCGGGATGTCGAGTGACATCACGTCGTCGCGCTTGCGCTCCATGTCCACCGCCGTCTGCCCCTTCTTCACGGACACGACGTAGTGCTTGTCGCGGGCGCGCCAGCGGATGTCGCCGGTCAGCGTCTCAGTCTCCGTCTTGAGCGTCCCCTGGATCGCGAAGGCCTGCGCCGCCGCCAGGGCCGCAAGCCCCATCACCGCCATTCTAGTCATTGCCGCTGTCCTTTCTCGGCGTCGCCGCCCTTCGTCGGAAGGTCCGCCTTCGCCTGGTTGATGCAGTTGGCCACCATCGTCTTCGCCTTGCCGTTCGGGAAGAGTTCGAGGTATTCCCCGCCGAAGCCGACCACGCGGTCGGCCTGCGCCGCGCCCATCTTCGCGAAGAGAGGCACGATCGACGCGTAGGCGCGCTCGAGGTTCGCCACCTCGCCAGCCTCCATCTTGTCCAGCGGACGCTCCGCCGTCGGCCCGTGCGCCTGGATGAACACCTGGAACGTCGACGCCGCGCGCCCGCACGTCTCAAGCGCCTCCTCCTTCAAGCCCATCGCCTCCTCGGCCTTCATGCGGTCGACGAGCACGTCGCCGGACAGCAGGTCGAGCTGGTCCTGCTCCCACTGCGGCTTCTTCGCCCAGTACTGGCGCACCTTCTTCAACGCGCCGATCGCCGCGCCGAAGCACTTGCCGCGCATCGTCGCGTCCTTCTCGGCGCGGCCCTGGTCGGACGCCACCTCGACGAGCATGAAGTTCGCGTCCGCCGCGATCGCCATCTTCGCCTTCTTCGGGTCGGAGAGGAATGCGTCGAGCGCCTCGCGCGCCTCGGCGAGCGAGCCCTGCTTCCACGCGCACCTCGCGATGCCGAGCTGCGCCCGCGCCACCGTCGACGGCGAGTTCGTCCCCGCGAGCCGGATCGCCTTCTCGAACGCCTGGCCGGCGAGGTCCCAGCTGCGCCCCTCGACGAGAGCCTCGCCCGCGCTCACGAACTGCCCGGCCGTGTAGGCCCCGTCCGTCCGCAGCATCCCCGCGTAGATTTCCGCGCCCTCCTTCTTCAGCCCCATCTCAATCAGGTTCCTCGCCAGGCGCGGCTTCGCGTTCTTCGCCTCGTCGGAGTCCGGATACCGCTTCGAAAGCTCGTCAAGCGCCTCCTTCGACTTCGCCATCTCGCCGAGCGCGGTGTAGATCGTGCCGAGGTTGACGTAGCAGGCCTTGGCGTACTTGCCGTCGGGATACGCCTTGACGTATGCCTCGTAGCCGGCCGCCGCCTTCTTGCGGTAGAGCTCGAGGTTCTTCTCCGGACGTGTCATGCGCGACCAGCAGACGCCGACCATGAACACCGCCGCCTCGTGCAGCTCGCGGTACTTCTCCGCGTCCTCCTTCGAAGTCGTCGGGTCGGCGAGCGCCGCGGCCGTGTCCTTCGAGAAGCCCTGGAAGTTCTGGATGGCGCGGACGATCTGCGCCGTGCCGCGCTTCTCGAGCGCCTCGACGTCGACAGGCGGCTCCGCCTCCTCCGTGCCGTCGGCGGCAGGAACGACGTCCCCAGCCGGCGCGGCGGAAGCCGCCGGCGCGGCTGGAGCGGCGGACGCCGCCTCGGCCGCCTTGGCGATGTCCGCGAGGCCGTCCTTCTGGTAGAGCTGCGCAAGCTTGAATTTGGCCTGGAGGCGGAGCAGCTTGACCGTCTCGACATCGAGATACTTCTTGAGCGCCGCGAGCTCTCCCTCGCGGTCGCCCGTCTCGCCGCAGCACTCAGAGAGCTGCGCCAGCGAGGTGGCGTAGAAAGTCGAGTTGGTGTAGCAGGCGCCGAGCAGCTTCCAGTACTTGATCGCGTCGTCGTAGCGGCCGGCGCTCTGGCATTCGCCGGCCTTGCCGGCGAGGATGGTCGCGGCGTTCGGGTGGCGGCGGTAGTTCTCGAAGAACGCGGTGTAGAGGCGGTCGGCGCGCGCCATGCTCTTGCGCTCGGCCTCCTTCGCCGCCAGGCGGATCGTCGCGTCGCCGGCGGCGACCATGATCGCGCGGTCGCGGCTGCCGGCGAACCGCTCGGCGAGGTAGCCCTCCACCGCGTCCGCGTCCAGGCGGTAGGCGTCCTTCTTCGCCTCGTCCTTCTCCTCGTAGAGCAGGTCGAGGTAGCACGAGGCGACGTTCTCCACCGCGTCGACCGACTCGCGGATCTCCGGATACTTCGCGAGGGCCAGGAGATATGCGTCGACGGCCTCCTCGTACTGCTGCATGACGAACTTCTCGTTCGCGTCCGCGAACTGCCGCGCTCGCGCCTTCGCCAGCTGCTCCGGGGTGATCTTGCTGTTGATCTTGGCGTTGTACTTCTCCTTGGCGAAGTCGCCGATCTCCTGCGCGAGCTCGCCGGCCTGCGGGGCCCACGACGAGCTCTCGTAGACGAAGAACACGTTCTGCGCCATCGCGAACGCGCCCTTGGAGACGGCGCGCTTGCCGTTCTTGCCCTTCGGGCCGAACATGAGCGACTTGACCTTCTCGTCGTCGCGCTTCGCCTTCTCGTATTCCTCCTTCGCCTCGCGCCAGAGGATCTTGGCCTGGAGGAAGAGGCACTCCGGCAGCGGCGACTGCCTGAGCACGCCCTTCTTGCCGTCGGGGTCGAACTGCAGGATCTGCTCGTGGATGTTCACGAGCTGGTCGCGGTAGTCGTCGATGATGCCGGCGGCGCGCGAGAGGTCGCCGCGCATCTCGGCGACGTGCGCCTTCATGGCGACGGCGCGCCCGAAGTAGAGCGGCTCGCTGTCCTGCAGCCAGAGGAGCTGGTCGACGACCTTGTCCGCCGCCTTCAGCGCCTCCTCGCGCCCCTTCGCCTCCTTCGGGCCCTTGCGCTGGTCGGCGAGCTTGAGGTAGAGGTCGACCGTCTCGCAGCCGATGTTGCACCAGTCGGGGCTGTGCTTCTCGAGGTTGGCGAAGAGCGAGGCGTAGCGCTGCGCCGCCTTGTCGTACTTGCGGTCGAGCGCGAGCAGCTGCCCGTAGGAGTAGCACGCGCCGAGGTAGAAGTCGCGGATCTCCGCCGGCGGCTTCGCGAAGACCTTGAAGAACTCCTCGTAGATCTTCGAGCACTCGTCCTTCTGGCCGCGGGCGAAGAAGCCCTGCGCCATCTCCAGGCGCGCCGCCCAGTATTTCGTCGACTTGCGGTCGGGGAGCGCGGCGACCTTCTTCTCCGCGTCCTCGAAGCGGCCGAGCGAGATGAGCCCGCGGACCTCGATCGCGAAGAGCCGCGCCTCGGACTCCGGCCAGCGCTTCTTGGTGCGCTCGACGAGCGCCTCGGCGACGTCGGGGTAGCCCTCGTCGACCAGGGCCTCGATGTAGCGGAGCTCGGACTCGAGCTCCTCGTTCTTCGGCGCGGCGGCGGCCTCGCCCTCTGCGGCGTCCTGCGCGAAGGCGGACGCCGCGGCGAACGCCGCGAGCGCGATTGCGGAAAAGACCCTTGCTCTCATGGCGGCAATTATACTACAAAACGCCCTCGCCGCGCAAGGGGGGGGGCAGAGATTCTGGCCGTCGGGGCGCGTTTGCCGCGTTTCGGCAAAAGTGCTATACTACGCGCCTGATTTTCAGGAAAAGGAGAAATCGACAATGACACTCGAAGAACTCAAGGGCAAGACCGTCGGCGTCTGCGTCAGCGGCGGACTCGACTCCAAGACCATCTGCTGCGTCCTCCAGGACGCCGGCGTCAAGGTGAAGGCGTTCTCCGCCAACGTCGGCCAGCCGGACGAGAAGGACATCAACGACATCAAGAGGAAGATGGCCCCGACCGGCGTCCAGACCACGATCGTCGACGTCACCAAGGACATGGCCGAGATCTGCTTCGAGACGCTCAAGTGCCAGGCGATGTACGACGGCGGCTACTGGAACTCGACCGGCATCGCGCGCGCCGTCACCGTGAAGAGCCTCCTCCCGGCGATGAAGAAGGCCGGCTGCTCGGTGCTCGTCCACGGCGCCACCGGGCGCGGCAACGACCAGATGCGCTTCGAGCGCTACGTGAACGTGATGGACCCGAAGTTCGGCGTCTACTCGCCGTGGCGCGACGCGGGGCTCCTCAAGAAGTTCCCCGGCCGCACCCAGATGGTCGAGTTCCTCGCGAAGCGCGGCATCACCGCCTTCGTCGGCACGAAGAAGAAGTATTCGACGGACGCGAACCTCGCCGGCCTCTCGCACGAGGCGGAGGACCTCGAGTCGATGGAGACCTCGATGCGCATCGTCAAGCCCACCATGGGCGTGTGGCCCGAGAAGGCCCCGAACAAGGTCGAGAAGGTCACGCTGAAGTTCGAGAAGGGCCGCTGCGTCGCCGTGAACGGCAAGAAGATGACGCCCTACGAGGTCATGCTCGCGGCGAACAAGATCGGCGGCCGCAACGGCATCGGCATGAAGCACGCGCTCGAGAACCGCATCATCGGCACGAAGAGCCGCGGCGTCTACGAGGCCCCCGGCATGG
>CAVCXQ010000101.1:0-5029 GCA_963606275.1 uncultured Muribaculaceae bacterium
GTCTCCCAAACCCCGAAGCATCCGTCCGGCTTCGCCTCCGTCTCGTTGCCAGCCGCCGCGACGCATCCGGCCAGGCCCTTCCAGCCCTGCTTCTTCGAGCACAGCAGCGTGACACGCTTGCCGGCGTCCGCCGCGTCCGACGCGACGCCGGAGACGCTCGAGAGCAGCTCGTCCACCATCTCCCGCGTCCAGTTGCCGCCGCCGGGCTCCGCCGCGCCGAGGACCGCCACCTTCGCGCCGTTCGCGAAGTAGAACGGACGAAACGCCGTCGTGCCGTTCCAGTACGTCGTCACCGACGAGAGGCTCGGCAGGTTCAGCACCAGGTTCGTCAGCGCCGTGGTGATGAACGTGATCCGGATCTTCTCCAGCGGGCCGGACAGCACCGCCGACTTGACCCCTGGCAAGTCGTTGAAAGTGTGCCCCTGGGTGCCCACGTTGCCGGAGATCGTCGTCAGGTTCGTCAGCGTCAGAGTGCCGTAGACCTTCGGGAAGGCGCGGAAGCACCAGTCGGCGACGGTCGAGACGTACGGCGGCACGAGGTCCTCGACGTCGGCCTCCAGAAGCGGGCAGGCCTCGTATGTTCCGCGTCCCATCGACCTGGCGTTCGGGGCCTCGATCCTCGCGCTCCGCAGCTGATTCATAAACCGCAGCGACGGCAGGGTCGTGCTCGCCGTGCGGATCCAGACGCTCGTCACCGAGAGCGAGCTGAAAGATGCTTGCGCGCTGGCGGACAGGTTCGTCAGCACCAGCGCCCCGGTGCAGACGGCAAGTCCGTTGAACGCGGTGCCGGTGACGTATGTCGCCCAGGGGTTGACGACGCAGGAGATGTCGTTGGTGACCTTCGCGTTCGTGAACGAGTTGTTGCCGTAGCTGACCAGCTTCGGACAGCGCAACACGACGTGGACGAGGTTGGTGGAGAAGCGGCAGAACGGCTCGCTGATCGAAGTCCAGGTGTCGCTCGATATCTCCAGCACCTTCAGATACGGCTGTCCGTTGTTCCATTCGTTCTCGAAGATGCCGGGGGCCTTCGTCCCGACAACGTTGTCCGCGTAGAACTCCTTGATTTGCGTCGGACGCCACGCTCCGCTTCCCGGCAGGGTGAGCGCGGAGATCGCTGTGCCGCCGACCGTCATTCCGCGCAGGTCGAGGACGTGGTTCTCGGACTCGCCGACGACGGCGCCGAGGGAGATGGCGGACGGGGACTTCGCGGCGTCGTAGGTGGCGGCTATGACCCATCCGCCGCCGTCGGCGACGCAGGCGATGGCACCGGAGTCCGAGGACGCGGACGGGTTGTCGTCGGCGTCGGCGGCGTAGTATGTCCAGTCGTTGGCGGCGAGCGCGGCCGGCGCGGCGAGAGCCAGCGCGGCGATGATATTGAGTTTCATGGTTGGTTCCTTTCGGGTTGGGTTGTAGTGCCTAGTGCCTAGTGCCTAGTGCCTAGTGCCTAGTGCTTAGTGCCTAGTGCTTAGTGCTTGGTGCTTGGTGAGTGCGGCGCGCCGAGGACGTCGCGCCCTACCGACCGTGATTGCGTTGCGCGGGGCGGACGTCCTCGGCCGCCCGCGCCGTGGGGGCGGCGTGAGGGACGACAGGGGCGACAGGGACGTGAGGCCGGTCTCTGCCGTCTCTCATGTCGCTCACGTCGCGCCTCTCTCTCGAGCTTTTCCACTTCTCAACTTCTCCACCTTTCAACTTTTGACGCGTATTATACCCCCCCCCCGCATAATGTCAAGGGGGGGGCTTTTTTCGTAAAGGCCGCCTGACGGCGAGAGGCGGGTTTTGGTATAATCCGCCCCGATGTCCAACAGCAACATTAAGAGGGTGGCCGTCCTGATGGGCGGACGGTCGAGCGAGCGCGAGGTCTCGCTCGAGTCCGGGCGCAACGTCGCCAAGGCCCTGGCCTCGCTCGGCAAATACGAAGTCCTCCCCGTCGACGTCGTCGACGACAGCCTCGGAGCGCTGCCGTCCGGCGTAGACGCCGCCTACATAGCCCTCCACGGCGGATGGGGCGAGGACGGCGGGGTGCAGTCCGCCCTCGACGCCCTCCGCATCCCCTACACCGGACCCGGCGCCCACGCCTCGCGGATCGCCATGGACAAGGTCAAGACCAAGATGGTCCTGGAGATGAACGGCATTCCGACCGCCGCATGGGGCCTGGCGAACCGCGACACCGCGTCCTCGCCGCTGCCGCTGCCGGTGGTCGTCAAGCCGCCGCGCGACGGGTCGTCCGTCGGCATCTCCAAGGTCTCCGCCCCCGGCGAATGGGCGGCCGCCCTCGACGCCGCGTTCGGAGCGTCGAAGCGGGAGGACGACGTCGTCCTCGTCGAGGAGTTCCTGCCGGGGCGCGAGTTCACCGTCGGGATCATCGACGGCGATCCGCTGCCGGCGATCGAGATCGTCGCCAGAGGCGGATGGTACGGCTACAATGAGAAATACCTCTCGAACGAAACGCGCTACGAGTTCCTTGGCGAAGGAGAGGCCGCGCTCGGCGAGCGCCTCGCCAAGGCCGCCCTGGACGCCTACAAGGCGGTCGGCTGCCGCGGCGTGACCCGCGTCGACTTCCGGGTGTCCCCGCTGGGGACCTGCCGCGTCCTCGAGCTCAACACCTCGCCGGGCTTCACCTCCCACTCCCTCGTGCCGATGGCGGGGATGCGCACCGGGCTCTCCTTCGCGGAGGTCTGCGACCGCATCCTCTCCTGCGCGGCGTTCGACCGATGAAGGACAACAAGATAAGGCGCCGGAGCAGGTTCGGTCTCTGGGCGACGCTCGGCGTCGTCGCCGCCATCGCCGTCGCCGTCGGCGGCGTCGTCGGATACGGCAGGCTTCGCGCCCTCTGCGCCGAGCCGTGCGTCCTCGCCGACATGTCCGAGCAGGTCGAGATCGTCTCGGACGGCAAGCTGCTGCCGGCGGAGGCCATCGCCGCCGACTTCGGGCTCCGCGTAGGCGTCAACCTCGCGGAGATCGACTTCGGCGCGCGCCGCGAGGAGATACTGCGGCGGCGCCCGGCGCTCAAGACGCTGTCCGTCACGCGCATCCTCCCCGACCGGGTGCTGATCCGCGCCGAGGAGCGGACGCCCGCCGTGCGTCTCGGCGTGTCCGGGCGGCGCGGGTCGTCCGGCAAGGTCGCAGACGCCGACGGCGCCGTGTTCGAGCGCGTGTCCGGCACCAGGTCGCTGCCGCTCGTCCGCGAGGCCCGTGCGCCGGGGACGGCGGCCGGGCAGTCGCTCAGGGGGCGCGCGCGCGCCGCACTCGACCTCGTGCTCGCCTTCCGCGACCCGGCCTACGCCGACATCCCCGTCCTTGAGGTCGACGCCGTCAAGCAGGACTTCCTCCTCGCCACGCTCGGCGACTACTCGCGGCTGAAGATCTGCTGGGAGGGCATGGACGACCCGACTCCGGCGTCGCGAGCCGCCCTCGCCGCGAGGCTGGAGCTCTTCGCGAAGAGCTACCGCGCCCGCTGCGAGGGACTCAAGGCCGTGGTCTGGAACGCCACGCTCCCGGACTACGTCTTCGCCGACACCCAGGAGAAGCCCTGAGAGCTACAGCGTCTTGTGGCAGGTGCGCTGGATGACGTCGAGCTGCTGCTCGCGCGTCAGGTCGATGAACTTCACCGCGTAGCCGGAGACGCGGATGGTGAAGTTCGCGTATTCCGGCTTCTCCGGGTGCTCCATCGCGTCGACCAGCTTCTCCGTGCCGAAGACGTTCACGTTCAGGTGGTGGGCGCCCTGGTCGAAGTAGCCGTCGAGGATCGACACGAGCGTCTTCACGCGGTCCGCGTCGGTGTTGCCGAGGGCGGACGGGTGGATCGTCTGCGTGTTCGAGATGCCGTCGAGGGCGTATTCGTAGGGAAGCTTCGCGACCGAGTTGAGCGAGGCCAGGAGTCCGTTCCTCTCCGCGCCGTATGACGGGTTCGCGCCCGGCGCGAGAGGCTCGCCGGCCTTGCGTCCGTCGGGCATCGAGCCGGTCGCCTTGCCGTAGACGACGTTCGAGGTGATGGTGAGGATCGAGGTCGTCGGCTCGGCGTTGCGGTAGGTGTGGTGGCTGGCGACCTTGGCCATGAACTCGGTGAGCAGCCACTCGGCGATCTCGTCCGCGCGCTCGTCGTCGTTGCCGTAGCGCGGGAAGTCGCCCTCGACCTTGTAGTCGACGGCGACGCCGTCCGCGTCGCGCACGGGCGTGACCTTGGCGTACTTGATCGCGCAGAGCGAGTCGACCGCGTGCGAGAAGCCGGCGATGCCGGTTGCGAAGGTGCGGCGCACGTTGGTGTCGATGAGCGCCATCTCCGCCGCCTCGTAGTAGTAGCGGTCGTGCATGAAGTGGATGATGTTCAGGGTGTGGACGTATAGCCCGGCGAGCCAGCCCATCATGTCGTCGTAGCGCTTCATCACCTCGTCGTAGTCGAGGACGTCGCCCGTGACGCGCGGGAACTCAGGGCCGACCTGGACCTTGGTCTTCTCGTCGACGCCGCCGTTGATGGCGTAGAGCAGGCACTTCGCGAGGTTGGCGCGCGCGCCGAAGAACTGCATCTCCTTGCCGGTCTGCGTCGCCGAGACGCAGCAGCAGATCGAGTAGTCGTCGCCCCAGACGCGGCGCATCACGCAGTCGTTCTCATACTGGATCGAGCTCGTCGCGATGGAAACGCGCGCGGCGTAGTCGCGGAACGCCTTGGGCAGGCGGTGCGAGTAGAGCACCGTCATGTTCGGCTCCGGGCTGGGGCCCATCGTCTCCAGCGTGTGAAGCACGCGGTAGTCGTTCTTCGTGACCATGCTGCGCCCGTCGCAGCCGAGGCCGCCGATCGAGAGCGTCGCCCAGACGGGGTCGCCGGAGAACAGCTCGTTGTAGCTCGGGATGCGCGCGAACTTCACCATGCGCAGGTGGAGGACGAGGTGGTCGATGAGCTCCTGCGCCTCGCGCTCGGTCAGGACGCCGCGCTTAAGGTCGCGCTCGACGTAGACGTCGAGGAACGTCGAGATGCGGCCGATGGACATCGCCGCGCCGTTCTGGGTCTTGATCGCCGAGAGGTAGCCGAAGT
>CAVCXQ010000102.1:0-5013 GCA_963606275.1 uncultured Muribaculaceae bacterium
CACCGCTCACGCCCCGGGCTACCGTGCGGCCCAATCTAAATGCGACACGCCTGGCGGACGCGCGAAAAGCCGCGAGATCGAAAGCGGGAATGCGTCCCTGCCGCGCCGCAGGCGATTGATGCCCGAGTTGGGAAACCGGCATTTCGTTCATGGCAGGCAGTGCGTCATGTAGAACGGAAGATACACGATTCCGTCCTTTTCTTCGAAGTCTCCCGTACAGATATTCCGTGTCACAAGTCAACCACCATGTCACCGTATGTGCAAAAATCGTTCGCGCTAATCGTCACCGTATAGACAAAGTTGCGGCCTCGTCTTTGTCACCAGAAAACTGAAGGAGGGGCGGCCGCCATCGACGGTCGCCCATCCTTGGTTCGCAAGTGGCTTCCGCCGCCGCGCCTACCGCAGGCCATTGGCCTTCAGGAAGCTGTAGGACGGCAGGACGGACGAGAGGTCTTCGCCGTGACGCTCGCACTCGACGACGTACCAGTCGACGCGGTCCTTCTCCGTCGCGGCAATCAGCCGGTCCCAGTCCACCGGCGTCGCCCCCGGCTCGCCCGGACGGCCCAGGATCGCGTCGAACCGCTTGACGTCCTTGCCCATATTGTCCAAAAGTTTTGTGTAATATTCGCCATGGCAACCGGTCAGTTTTGCGAGGCACGAGCAAAACTGACCGGTTGCCGGAGCGCCTGTAACGCGGGTTGACGGCGCGGCGGGAAGTGTGATATACTACACCCTGAAATGACTACAACTCTGTATGAAGTGCTGAAATCTCGCGGCATCCGTCCGTCGCCGCAGCGGATCGCGGTGTTCGAGTTCGTCCGGGGGAGCAAGGCGCATCCGACGGTGGACGCCGTCTTCGCCGCGCTGCGGAAGCGGATGCCGACGCTGTCGCGCACGACTGTCTACACGACGATGCACGCGCTCGCGGCGAAAGGCCTGGTGACGGCGCTGCGCGCGGAGGACGAGGAGCTGCGCTACGACGGCGACCTTGTCCCGCACGCGCACTTCAAGTGCCGCGCCTGCGGCGGCTTCTACGACGTGCCCTACGCGCCCGGCTGCGCCGGCGGCTTCGCCGCGCTGCCGGAGGGGTTCGAATCCGACGACGAGCAGCTCGTCTACTACGGGCGCTGCGGAAGATGTTCCAAGGGGGGCGTCCCCCGAGGACGCTGCAACCACCAGAAAAAGGAGACAGGAAAATGAACAAGTGGGTGTGCCCGGTGTGCGGGTACGTATACGAAGGGGAGAATCCGCCGGAGAAGTGTCCGCAGTGCGGCGTGTCCGGCGAGAGGTTCCTGAAGCAGGCCGCGGACGGCCTCAGCTTCGTGGCGGAGCACCACGTCGGCGACGGCATCGTCGCTGACCCCGAGGTGACGCAGGGGCTGAAGGACCACTTCAACGGCGAGTGCTGCGAGGTCGGGATGTATCTCGCGATGTCCCGCCAGGCCGACCGCGAGGGCTACCCGGAGGTCGCCGAGGCCTACAAGCGCATCGCCTACGAGGAGGCGGAGCACGCGGCGAAGTTCGCCGAGCTGCTCGGCAAGACGATCGACGTCGTCACCGGCTCGACGAAGGAGAACCTGCGCCGGCGGATGGAGGCGGAGTGCGGGGCGACGGCCGGCAAGATGGCGATCGCCAAGCGCGCCAAGGAACTCGGCTACGACGCCGTCCACGACACCGTCCACGAGATGGCTAAGGACGAGGCGCGGCACGGCAAGGCGTTCGAGGGGCTCTACAACCGCTACTTCAAGTAGCCACCCACTCGATTGCAACTACCCGGCGGGGGCGGCGCGTCCGGCGCGCCCTCGCCGCGTCCATTGCTTTGCAATGGGCTTGCGCGGTCATGGTGCGTCGCCTTCCCCTGCCAGCGTGGGGGCGTGAACCGAAGAGGCGCACCGATGTCTGGATTTTTGGTATACTTGCCTCATCGGAACAGCGCCGGGGAACGGCGGAAAGGAGCGCGAGCCATGACGATAGCAGACGTGGTCAAGGTACTGGACGGCAAGCTGATGGCCGGCGACGGCGCAAGCCCCCGCGCCGTCGGAGCCGTCGTCGCCAACGACCTGATGAGCGACGTCCTCCTCGACGACTCGGACGACATCCTGCTGCTGACCTCGCTCGCCAGCGACCAGGCCGTCCGCACCGCCCACATCGTCGGCGCGATGGGCGTCGTCGTCCACAACGCCAAGCCGCTCTCCCAGACGATGCTGGAGGTCGCCAACAGCCTCGGCATCCCGCTGGTGTCGTCCCCGCTCTCCAAATACGAGGCCTGCGTCCGCCTCCACGACGCGCTCCGCCAGGAGCGCTAGGGCCTGTCCCCGCCATGAAGGACTATTCGCCCGTCATCCTCGAGGGGCAGGCGCGGCAGGACGACGAGATCCTTGCCACGCGCCCGCCGCTGGACGCCGCCGCGCTCTCCGGCGGGGCCGCCGGCTCCGAGGTGGTCATGGAGCTGCTCCAGCGCTTCAAGGTCCGCGACGTCATGAAGCGCAAGGTGCTGACCGTATCCCGCTCGACCAGCCTCCGCGAGGCGCAGCGCGTCATGCGCGAGAACCGCATCTCCGGCGTCCCGGTCGCCGAGAACGGACGCCTCTACGGGCTCGTCTCGGTTAACGACATCATCAACGCCCTGGACGGCGGGTGGATCGACGACCCCTGCGAGCGGCGCATGGCAACGAGCCTCGTCGTCCTGGAGGCCGGGATGCCGCTCGCCTACGCGCTGCGCTACTTCAACAACTACACCTACGGACGCTTCCCTGTGCTGGACGCCGAGCGTCGCCTCGTCGGCATCGTCTCGCAGCGCGACGTGATGCGCGCCCTGCTCCTGGAGCTGACGGTCGAGCTGCGCAAGCTGGAGCGCAAGGTCTCGAAGACGCCGCCGGAGCGTCCAAGCGAGAAGTATCTCCGCCGCGAATACGCCGTCATCCACAACGACCTCACCAACGCCGGCAAGGCGGCCAACGAGATCCGGCAGATCCTGCGCGAGAAGAAGGTCGACCGCTCGCTCGCGCGGCGGATCGCGGTCGCCGCCTACGAGCTGGAGATCAACGTCTGCATCCACTCGCACGGCGGGGTGCTTACGTTCATCCTCGACGACGCGAAGGCGATCGTGCAGGCGAAGGACCGCGGGCCCGGCATCCCCGACGTCGAGTGGGCGTGCCGCGACGGCACGTCGACGGCGAACGACTGGGTGCGCTCGATGGGCTTCGGCGCCGGCATGGGGCTCTCCAACGCGAAGCGCGTCTCCGACGCCTTCGAGATCCAGAGCGAGGTCGGCAGGTTCACGCGCGTCGTCTGCGCGTTCGACAGGCTGGTGCCGCGGCAATGAGGTTCGACCTCCACGTCCACTCCTGCCTCTCGCCGTGCGCGAGCCTGGAGATGTCGCCGGCCGAGATCGTCCGCCGCGCCGCCGCCGCCGGGCTTGACGGCGTCGCGCTCACCGACCACCAGAGCGCGCGCAACTGCCCGGCGTTCGCCGAGTGCGCCCGCCGCGCCGGCATCGCCGCGCTCCACGGCCTCGAGGTCCAGACCGCCGAGGAGATCCACGCCGTCGCGCTCTTCGACACCCCGGAGCAGGCCCTCGAGATGACCGACGCCGTCTACGCCGCGCTCCCGAAGCGCGTCAACGACCCCGACGTCTTCGGCGACCAGCCCGTCGTCACCTGGGACGAGGACGTCGTCGAGCTGGAGTGGCGCATCCTCGCCATGGGCTGCCGCCTTTCAGTCCAGGAGGTCGCCGGGCGCGTCCGCGCCCTTGGCGGGCTCCTCGTCGCCGCGCACGCCGACCGCCCGAACTTCTCCGTCCTCGGCACCCTGGGGTCCGTCCCCGACGGGTGCTTCGACGCCGTAGAGCTCTCGCGCACCGCCGACGAAGCCGAGTGGACGCCGCGCCTGGGCGGACACGCCCTTGTGCGCTCCTCCGACGCCCACCACCCCGGCGACGTCGCCCGCGTCTGGACGGAGGCGGACGTCGCCGACTTCTCGGTAGCCTCGCTCCGCCGCGCCTTCGCCGAGCGCGCGACTCGCCTCTCGCCGCGCCTGGTCAGCTTCTGAAAGGCGGAAAGCCAATCGCCATGACTGTCATCGGAATCGACACCTCCCTCCGCTCCACCGGCTACGGCGTCATCGACGTCCGCGGCTCCCGGCTGTCCATGCTCGTCTGCGGGAACGTCCGCAACCAGCCGAAGGCCCCGCTGACCGAGTGCCTGCGCGCGATCCACGCGAAGGTCGCCGCGCTGATCGGGGAATACCGTCCCGACGTCATGGCGATCGAGTCGGTGATCTACGGGAAGAACGCCGGCACGATGCTGGTCCTGGGCGAGGCGCGGGGCGCGGTGCTGACGGCGGCGGCGGACGCCGCGCTGCCGGTCTACGAATACGAGCCGAGGCGGATGAAGCGCGCGGTCTGCGGCAACTCGCTCGCCGAGAAGGCGCAAGTCCAGCGCATGGTGAAGACGCTGCTCTCGCTGCCGGAGTTGCCGCAGAACGACGCCGCCGACGCGCTAGGGCTGGCGATCTGCCACGCCCACGCCGCCGGCGGCCTCTCGGCTGCCAGCCCGATCTAGCCTCACTTGCGTCCGATCTCGTTCCGGCCGGGCTTCAGCTCGACGGTCTCGCCGCCGTAGACGAACGTGCCCGCGACCGGCGTCGTCACGACGCCGGCGGCGCGTCCGCCGTCGAACTTAAGGTCCGCCTCGATCATCTTGCCCGACGGATGCGGATAGGACGCCTTGAAGGACTTGAGCGGGCCGGGCTGGGGCGCGACCTTCACGCGGGCGAAGAACGGCGCGTCGCTGCGGATGCCGGCGATGCCGGTGCGCAGGAACCAGAGCGGGTGCGCGCCCCAGGCGTGGCAGTCGCTGCGCGTCTCGTGGCCCGGCCATTCCGGCTCCTCGATGCAGGTCGTCAGGTTCTTGGCGAGGTGGTCCTTCCACAGTCCGAGAGCGTTCAGGAACAGGTCTGGACGCCCGAACTTGAAGTAGGTCTCGAACAGGTAGAACTTGAAGTAGATGCTCG
>CAVCXQ010000103.1:0-5008 GCA_963606275.1 uncultured Muribaculaceae bacterium
GAAGTGTCCGGCGAAGTGCATTTCCGTCGATCCGCATTTCGAGACCGGGCACTGACCTTCGGGTCGACGCCGAGGCGCGCCTCAGCCGCCGCGACCGCCCTGCGGTAGATGCGCTCGAGCGCGTCAAGGCATCTCTCGGAGCCGCGCCAGAACGGGACCGGCCCGAGGCGGCGCAGGATCGGCGTCTCAACCTTCATCGAACAGCTCCTCCGGCATGATGCCGCGCAGCTCCAGCAGGGTGAGAGGACGCCTCGCGACCTCCTCGCCGAGCAGGAACATGACGGCGGCGGAGTGCTTGCAGGGGTTGGCGTAGTCCGGGCAGCTGCACGCCGTGGTGACGTCGTATCTTCCCGGCCCGAGGCGTCCGCCGGGGAAGAGGTCGAGTCCCTCGTCGCGGAATACGCCCTCGACCTCCTGCGGAAGGTCGTCCGCGAGGAGCCGGGCGACGCGGACCGGCTCGGCGCGGATGGCGGAGACGATCCTGTCGTGCGCGGCGTCGTCCGGCGTCCTGAAGGAGAAGGTGACGGCGTATGGCTCCGGGCGCGTGCCCTGGACGGACGCGGAGACCTCCGGCCCTGCGATGGCGAGCGAGACGACCTGGCCGGAGATCGCGTAGTTGCGTCCGCGCCCGAGGCGCCCTCGCATCCCCATCGCCTCCATGCGGCGCATCCACTCGCGCGCCCACCAGCTGCGCCCGGAAGACGAGCGCGGCTCCTGGGCGCGGATGCCGGCGGCGTAGCGCGGGATGCGGACGGGGTATCGGCGGCTCTTCGACATCAGTAGTCGAGCTGGCTGCCGCCGATGGTCTCGCGCAGGATGGAGTCGCCCGGCACGCATGCGGAGGTGAGCGGGGAGACGCTGCCGACGAGACGGATCATGTCCATGATCTCCGGCCTCTCGCCGAGCTCCAGGCGGGCGCGTTCGAGCAGTCCGCCGACGAACGGCTTGAGGACGGCGAGCTCGTAGGAGAGGTAGGAGTCGAAGGTGAGGTCGGCCTCTCCGGCGAAGGGCTCGATCCAGCGCCGCTCGCCGGCGCGGACCTTCGGCCAGAGGCGGACGGTCTCGGAGGGCGAGAGCTTGCGGAACTGGTTGTCTCGCACCATGCGGCGGAGGAAGCGGGCCTCGCAGGGCTTCGGGGTCAGGCGGCCGGACATCTCCAGCCCCGGCATCGGCTCGACGAGCACGCGGTATTTGGCGGAGTCGGCGATGCCGCCGACGAGGCGCGGGTTGAGGGCGTGGATGCCCTCCAGGACGACGAAGCCGCCCTTTGGAAGCGAGGCGGCCTCGCCCGTCCAGCGCGGGACGTGGCGCACAAAGTCGAACTTGCGCACGTCGACCGGGTCGCCGCGCATGAGCGCCGCGACGTCCTCGACGAGCGCGGGGATGTCGACGCACTCGACGTGCTCGTAGTCGAGCTCGCCGTTCTCGTCGCGCGGGTTGCGGGCGTCGCCGACGAAGTAGTCGTCGGTCGAGAGGTGGCAGGCGGCGCGTCCGTTGACCCGGATCTGGGTGCAGAGGCGGGTGGCGGTGGTGGTCTTGCCGGCGGCCGACCCGCCGGCGACGAGCACCAGGCGGACGCCGGGGCGGCCGCACACGACGTCCGCGATCTTCGACAGCGCCTTGACCTGGCGCGCCTCGGCGACGCGGACCTTCTCGTAGACCGAGCCGTCCGCGATGCTCTCGTTGAGTTCCTCTATGCTTGTCATCAGACGTTGCTCCCCGACCATCCGAGCTTGCGGGCGAGGACGTCGTACGGGTCGTAGCCCTCCAGCTCCACCAGCCGCGCCGCCGCCGGGCTCTTGGCGACGGTCGCGCTCTCGCCCGGCCCGAGGACGCCGACGTTCTCGCCGTCCGCGTAGATCCCGACGCGCGGCGCGTTGCCGGCGGTGCGCGGGCGCGCGGTGACGCGGAAGGCCACGGAGTCGCGCACCACGAGCGGGCGGACGGCCAGCGCGTGGGGGTTGAGGGGGGTGACGACGAAGCTGCCGGAGTCGGGCATCAGCACCGGCCCGCCGGCGGCGAGCGAGTAGGCGGTCGAGCCGGTCGGCGTCGCGAACACCAGCCCGTCCGCCATGTAGTGGGTGACGAGGCGTCCGTCGGCTTCGAGGTCGAGGAGCGCGGAGTGTCCGCTCATCTCGCGGGTGAAGACGACGTCGTTGAGGGCGACGCGCCCGCCGACCTGGAGGAGCGTCCGCTCGGAGACGCGGTAGCGCCCGGCGGCGAGCGCGGCGAGCGCGTCCTCGAAGTCGCGCGCGGCGACGCTGGAGAGGTAGCCGAGTCCGCCGAGGTTGAAGCCGAGCACCGGGACGCCGGGGTGGCGGTGGACGGCGCGGAGGAAGGTGCCGTCGCCTCCGAGCGAGACGACCGCGTCGGCGCCGTCGCCGGCGTCGGACACCGCGAGCCCGAGGCGTCTTGCGGACTCCGCCAGTCGCGCCTTCTGCGCGGCGGCGCCGGCCTTCTCCGCGTTGACATGGAAGTGAACTCTCGCCATGGCGGCGATTATACCAAAAACCGGCGGGCTTCGGCTGGCGGCGGTCATGGCGCGGGCAACCGGTCAGTTTTGCTCGTGCCTCGCAAAACTGACAGGTTGCCGTCAGCCCCGGGAAGGCCCGTGCGTTAGGCGGCGGGGTTTGGTATAATGCGCGGAACATGAAGAACAGGAACGCTCCGGCGAAACGGCTGACGTATGCGATGGCGGGCGGCGCGAAGGCGTCGTTCATCGGCCCGATCCACCGCATGGCACTTAGGATGGACAACCTGGCGACGCTCGCCGCCGGGTGCTTCTCGCGCGACGCGAAGACCAACGCCGCCAGCGGGGCGGCATTCGGACTCGACCCCGAGCGCGTCTACCCCGACTGGCGGTCGCTCGTCGCCGCCGAGAAGGACAAGGTCGACTTCCTCGTCGTCTGCACCACCAACGAGTCCCACTACGCGATCGCCAGGGCCGCGCTCGAGGCCGGGCTGGACGTCCTCTGCGAGAAGCCGCTCTCGCTCACGGTCAAGGAGGCCGAGGTGCTCGGCCGCATCGCCGCCCGCAAGGGACGCGTCCTCGGCATCCCCTTCACCTACACCGGCTACCCGATGGTCAAGCTCGCGCGCGACATCGTCAGGCGCGGCGACCTCGGCCGCCTCAACAAGATCCACCTCGAATACGTCCAGGGCTCGTTCCGCAAGCCAGACCGCCACAACGGATGGAAGATGGACCCGAAGGTCGCCGGGCCCAGCTGCGTCGTCGCCGACATCGGCGTCCACGCCTTCAACATGGTCGAATACGTCTCCGGGATGAAGGTCGAGTCCGTCCTCGCCGACGTCTCGGCCTACGCGAACTCCGCCGGGCTGGACGACGACGCGTCGGTGCTGATGCGGCTTTCGGACGGCGTCAAGGCCGCGCTCGTCACCTCGAAGGTCGCCACCGGCGAGGAGAACGGGGTGCGCCTGCGCGTCTACGGAGAGAAGGCCTCGCTGCACTGGGACCAGGAGGAGCCCAACCAGCTGACGATGCGCTACGCGATGAAGCCCGACCAGGTGTTCCACCGCAAGGCGCCATACGTCGAGGCTCTCTCCCCGGCGTCCGTCCGCGCCTCGCGCTTCCCCGCCGGACACCACGAGGGCTTTGTCGAGGCGCTCGCCAACATCTACGACGAGTTCGTCGCCGCCGTCGTCTCGCGCCGCGAGCGCGACTTCCCGGGGCCGGAGGCCGGCATCCGCTCCATGCGCTTCGTCGAGGCCGTCCTCAAGTCCGCCAGATCCGGCTCGCGGTGGACGCGAATCTGAAAATATGATAAACTACACGCACTTTTTACCTAAAAATTAGGAGTTTGGAGACTAGATGAAGACCAGCAGCAAGGCGCAGGGCAAGTGCCGCGTCAACGTCACCGTGGAGCTTGACGCGTCCGAAGTCGGCGCGATCGTCAAGGACGTCGAGAAGAGGTTCGTGCGCGAGGCGCAGATCCCCGGCTTCCGCAAGGGCAAGGTCCCGCTGGAGCTGATCCGCAAGGAGTTCGCCAAGGGGCTGGAGCAGGAGATCTCGTCCGAGATGGTCCGCCGCAACTGCACGGACGCGGTGAAGGCGGAGAAGCTCGACGAGGTGGCGCTGGTCGCCGTGCAGGACGTGAAGCGCGACGCGCAGGGCGGTTCGTTCGTCGCCGTCGTGGACGTCAAGCCGACGTTCAAGCTGCCGACCTACAAGGGGCTGAAGGTCGAGTTCAAGGACGCCAAGGTCGACGACGCGACCGTCGAGGACCACCTGAAGCGTCTCCGCGAGGCGTATGCGACCTACGAGACGGCGAAGGAAGGCGAGGCCGTCGCCGACGGCGACTACGTCGAGATCGACTACGACGGCACGGTCGACGGCAAGAAGATCTCCGAGATCTGCCCGGAGGCGAAGATCGTCGCCGAGGGGCGCGGCTTCTGGACGCAGGTGTCCGAGGGGCGCTTCCTGCCGGAGATCCTCGACGCGCTCAAGGGCATGAAGGCCGGCGAGACCAAGGAGGGCGTCAAGGCGACGTTCGACAAGGAGTCCGCCCCGGACGGTCTCAAGGGCGCGAAGGCGGAATACAAGGTCACGCTCAAGTCGTTCCGCCGGCGCGTGCTGCCGGACGACAAGACGTTCGCCGAGAAGGCCAAGGCCGAGAGCGTCGAGAAGCTCGCGGAGGACATCCGCGCCAGGCTGGAGAAGAACGCCGCCGAGCAGGAGTCCGTCCGCCGCGAGAACGAAGCGGTCGACCTGCTGATGAAGAAGGTCGACTTCGACATCCCGGAGTCGCAGGTCGCCCACGCGATTGACAACTACCTGCGGCAGCTCGAGCTGCGCGCCCAGTATTCCGGCATCGACCCGAGCTTCTTCGAGAAGAACCAGGAGCAGATCATGAAGGACGCGCGCGAGGCCGCCGAGCGCCAGGTGCGCTTCTGGTACGTGGTCGACGCGATCGCGAAGGAGGAGAAGCTCGACGTCAAGGACGAAGAGAAGGGCAAGAAGGTCATCGAGCTCCTGCTCGCCAACGCGAAG
>CAVCXQ010000104.1:0-5003 GCA_963606275.1 uncultured Muribaculaceae bacterium
TGGCGACGCGCAGGTTCACCTCGGTGGGTGTATGCGGAAGCGAAGGACGCGCGTTCGGTTCACCTCGGAGATGGCCTGTCGGCGGGGCCCGCGAAAAACCTCGGAGCGGACTGCTGCCCGCAGCGAGCCGTTCGGGGCAAGACTGTTGCCCACGCAACCTAACCCATTACATTCAGAGGACGCCGGAGGAGGGAATATTGTATAATACGGCGCATGAAACGTCTCAACGTCGTAGCCGCCGGACTTGGCTGGAGCGTCCTGGAGCGCGCCGGGGCGGACTCTCTCGCCGGACTCCGCTTCGCGCCGCGTCCGAGCGCGTTCCCCGCCGTCACCTGCGTCGCCCAGGCGACGCTGCGCACCGGGCTTGCGCCGTCCGAGCACGGCATGGTCTCCAACGGATGGTGGTCGCGCGACCTGCGGAAGCCGCTCTTCTGGGAGCAGAGCGCGCGCCTCGTGAGGGGCGAGCGCGTCTGGGCCGCCCGCCGCGCCGCCGGCGGGACGGTTGGGATGTTCTTCTTCCAGCAGTCGCTGGGCGAGGAGGCCGACGTCATAGTCTCCCCGGCCCCGGTCCACAAGCACGGCGGCGGGATGATCATGAGCTGCTACGCGAAGCCGACCGGGATGGCGGACGTCCTCAGGCGGCTCTGCGGGGCGTTTCCGCTCTGGCGCTACTGGGGCCCGCTCGCCTCGCCGAAGGTCGGGCGCAAGTGCGTCTCCTATTTCGAGGAAATGACGAACGCCCACGACGTGGACGAGGCGTGGCTCTACCTGCCGACGCTCGACTACGCCGCCCAGAAGGACGGCCCGGAATCGCCGGCGGCGCGCGCCGCGTTTCGCGAGCTCCGCCGCCAGCTCGAACGCCTCGCCGACGTCTGCCAGCGGCGCGGCTGCACGATGTCCGTCTGCGGCGACTACGGCATATCCGAGGCGACGTCCGAGCCGGAGCTGCCGAACGTCGTCTTGCGCCGGGCAGGGCTTTTCCGGACGCGGACGGTCGGCGGCATGGCGTATCCGGACTTCTACCAGTCGTCGGCGTTCGCGATGTGCGACCACGAGGTCTGCCTCGTCTACGGCGAGGAGCGCGCGCGGGCGGCGGAGCTGCTGGCGGAGTCCGGCGGGTTCGTCCGCCCCGACGGCGGCGCGGCGACGGCGTTCGACGGATGCGAGGTCATGCTCGCGAAGCCGGGGAGCTGGTGCGGATACGAGTGGTGGACGGACCGCCGCGAGGCGCCGGACTTCGCGAGCCACGTCGACATCCACAACAAGCCCGGCTACGACCCGAAGGAGCTGTTCTTCTTCTGCCGCGGAGTCGTCAGGGGGACGCACGGCAGGCCGTGCATGGTCGCCGCGACCGAGGACAGTCCGTCCGCGGCTTTGGTATAATGCCCGCCATGCGCGAAGACACGGCGATGGCTGGCGGGACGGTGGTCCATCTCGTCCCTGCGATGGAGCAGGGCGGCGTCGAGACGGTGGTCTGCGACCTGAACCGCGAGCTCGTCCGCGCCGGCTGGCGCTCGGTCGTCGTCTCGCGCGGCGGACGCCTCGTCGAGCGCGTCCGCGCGGACGGCGGCGAGCACGTCGCGCTCGACCTCAAGTCGAAGAACCCCCTGACCGCCCTTCCGCGCGCCTGGCGGCTGCGGCGCGTCCTGCGGGAGGTCGCGGCGGGAGAGAGAAGGGACGCAAGGGACAGGAAGGACGAAAACGACAAGAGCCGCAGGGGCGACGTGAGCGACTTGAGGGACGGCAGGGACGCGAGAATCATAGTCTGCGCCCACTCGCGCGTCCCGGCCTGGCTCTTCGTCATCGCCCGCCGCCTCGATTCGATTATTCGATTATTCGATTATTCGATTATTTCACCCTCCCGTTCCCCATTCCCCATTCCCCATTCCCAAAATTCGATTATTCGATTATTCGATTATTCGATTATTTCGTCCCTCCCCTTCATCACCTACGCGCACGGGGCGAACTCCGTCTCGCGGTATTCGGCGGTGATGACGAAGGGCGACGTGGTGGTCGCGCCGTCGCGGTTCCTCGCCGGGTTCCTGCTGGAGAACTACGGGAAAAGCGACTGTCGCTGGCTGGCGGAGCGGATCCGCGTGATTCATCCGGCGGTCGACTTCGTCCGCTTCGACCCGGCGAAGGTCGACGCGAAGAAAGTCGCGGCTCTTCGGCGCGAGTGGGGAATCGCGGACGGCGAGCGGGTGGTGATGGCCGTCGGGCGCATCACTCCGCTCAAGGGCTTCGACCATCTCATCCGCGACCTGGCGGGGCGTTCCGACGTCGAGCCGGACGCCGGATGGGGAGACGTGCTGAGGTCTCCGCAGGCGAAGCTGGTGCTGGTCGGCGGGGCGGACTCGCGGCATCTCGCCTACGAGGCCGAGCTTAAGACCCTCGCAGCGTCGCTGGGCGTCGCCGGGCGCGTGGTCTTCGCCGGGCAGCGGGACTGCGTGCCGGAGTGCCTGGCGGCGGCGGACGTGGTGGTGTCCGGCAACGCGGCGAAGCCGGAGTCGTTCGGTCTTTCGGTGGCGGAGGCCCTGGCGATGGAGCGGCCGGTGAGGCTGCTGCGGAGGTTCGGCGGCGCGGCGGAGATCCTGGACGAGGCGGAGCTGTCCGGCGCGACGACGCGGCGGGAGGCGGTGCGCGCGTTGTGCAGTCCGCAGGAGATGGCGCGCGCGACGCTGGCGGCGTATGCGGAGGCGGAGGAGGCCGCCGCGAGGAGGAGGTGCGGAAGATGACGGACGCAGAGGCGAAGTGGGCGCGGCGGTGCCGGCGCAAGCGCGTCAAGCGGGCGCTGATGGCGCCGTTCGAGTGGGTCGGGATCGGGCTTGGCGTCCTGGTGCTGTCTTCGCTGCCGCACCGCGCGATGCTGGCGGTCTGCGACCTGGCGGCGTCCGTGATGTATCTCTTCGACCGGCGCGGACGCCGGAGGTCGCTGGAGACGCTGCACGTCGTCCTCGGGCGGCGGCGCGGAGCGGAGGGGACGGCGGACTTCGACGTCGACCGCGCGCCATACGACCCGACGCCGCGCGAGGCGGCGGTCATCCGCGGCTCGTATCGCAACATGGCGCGGACGGTCGGGCACGCGTTCTGGACGTGCCGCGGGGCGTTGCGGAAGGTGCAGTCGGTCGGCGTGATGAGCGAGGAGGGGCGGGCGTTCCTGCGGGCGAACCGTCCGGCGGTCACGGTGTCGGGGCACGTCGGCTGCTGGGAGATCCTCTCGCAGCTGGCGTTCCTGGAGGGGCATCGGATGATGTCGGTGGCGAAGGACGTCGGGACGCGCGGGATGACGCGGCTGCTGATGAAGGCGCGGCGGTCGATCGGCCAGGAGATCGTCCCGGCGGAGGGCGCTTTCAAGCCGCTGATGGCAGGGATCCGGGCGGGCAAGTCGCTGGGGCTGCTCGTCGACCAGACGGTGCCGCCCGACCGCGGCGGGATCTGGGTGCGCTTCTGCGGACTGCCGCTGCCGGTGTCGGCGGCGCCGGCGTTCTTCGCGGCGAAGGCGAAGGCCCCGATCGTCGTCGCCTGGTCGCGTCCGCTGAAGGACGGACGCTACCGGTGCGAGGTCGTGGACGTCGTGCCGCCGGAGGCGGCGCGGGACGTGAGGGCTGCGACGCAGCGGTGCGCGTCGGACATCGAGCGGGTCGTCCGCCGCCATCCGTCGAAGTGGGTGCTGAACTACAACTACTTCCGCGAGCCCGCGCCCGTAGCCGACTCATGCCTTATTCAGGATTGCTAGGATTGCGCAAGGGCAAAAAACGGCCGCGCCTCGGTTTGAAGAGTGCGAACGGAATGCCTGCGGCAAACGGCGATGCCTGTTTTGCGGCAGGCCTAACGGCAATGGCGGCTGTGCGGTTCCGCAATCACTCATTCACCCGAAGTGAGGCTTCGCGCCCAAAGACAATGAACGCGGACTCGTCGGGACGGCGCTACGGGACGGGGACTTCGGCGAGGATGCCGTCGATGACCTTGTCGCTGGTGACGCCCTCGGCCTCGGCCTCGTAGGTGAGGAGGATGCGGTGGCGGAGGACGTCGTGCACGACCTCCTTCACGTCCTGCGGCGTCGCGTAGGCGCGTCCGCGCAGAAGCGCGTTCCCGCGCGCCGCCAGGTTCAGCGCCAGCGTCGCGCGCGGCGACGCGCCGTTCTGGATCAGCTCGCGCTGCGTCTCGCGCGTCCGGAACACGATGTCGAGGATGTAGTCTCCGACCTTCTCGTCGCAGTAGACCTCCTTCAGCGTCGCGCGCAGGGCCTCCACGTCGCCCGGCGAGCAGACCGCCTTCGCCTCCGGCGCCGCCGCGCTCTCCGCGAAGCGCTGCATGATCCGCCGCTCGTCCGCCTTCGACGGCGTCTCGACGAGGCACTTGAACATGAAGCGGTCGACCTGCGCCTCGGGCAGCGGATACGTCCCCTCCTGCTCGATCGGGTTCTGCGTCGCCAGCACCAGGAACGGCTGCGGCAGCCGGTAGGTCTCGTCGCCGATCGTCACCTGGCGCTCCTGCATCGCCTCCAGCAGGGCGGACTGCACCTTCGCCGGGGCGCGGTTGATCTCGTCCGCGAGGAGCAGGTTGGTGAACACCGGTCCCTTCTTCGGGGCGAACTCGCCCGTCTTCGGGGAGTAGACGAGCGTGCCCACGACGTCCGCCGGCAGCAGGTCCGGCGTGAACGAGATGCGCCTGAAGTCAAGCCCGGTCGTCTTCGCGAGCGTGTTCACCGAGAGCGTCTTCGCCAGCCCCGGCACGCCCTCCAGAAGGATGTGCCCGCCGGTCGCCATCGCCAGGATCAGCCGGTCGACCAGCCTCTCCTGCCCGACGATGACCTTCGCCACCTCGTCGCGGATCCTCGCCACCAGCTCGCCCTGCGCGGCGATGCGGTTCGTTGCCTCCTTCAGGTCCATCCCTGCGCCTCCTTCCTAAACCTTCGCCCTAGAACTCCAGGGCCTCGTACATCTTAGCGAGGAACTCGCCGTAGGTCATGCGCGACTGCGCCATCGAGTCGCGCTCGCGCA
>CAVCXQ010000105.1:0-4846 GCA_963606275.1 uncultured Muribaculaceae bacterium
CGAAGTTCGGCGACGAGCCGACGTGCTCGCTCATCGAGCCGTCCGACGGCGCCCACCTCGTCTGACGCAGAAGCACGCATCGGCAGGAGGGAGATGGCAATGAAACACGTCAAGACGCTATTCGCGGCCTTCCTGGCCGCGTCCATGGCCGCGCATGGCGACGAGGCCGCCGAGGGCGCGGACGCCCTGCCGGACGTCCCGCAGGCCGAGAAGGCGGAGAACCGCTCTCCGTTCTCGCTGCTGCCGTTCTGCCGGCGCTTCGAGGGGACTGCCGAGGTGCGCAAGCCTGGCGCGGACTGGGCGGCGGCCGAGGAAGGGCGTTTCTACCCTCTCGGCGCCGAGTTCCGCACCCGCGGCTCCGGCAGGATGACCGTCGCCTTCGGACGCGACTCGTCCGCCGAGATCTCCGGCGACGCGTCGTTCTCGACGCGCGCACAGCCTCTGGACGTCAAGACCCGCACTCTCGTCCTCGGCGAAGGTCCGCTGGAGCTGACGCTGCCGGAGAACCTCCCGGAGGGGATGTTCGCGGTGGCGGCGCCGAGCTTCACGGTCACCAACCCGGTGGGCGTGTCGCGCTACTCGTGCGAGAACACGGGGACGGGGCTTCGCGTGACGGTGCGCTGCGTCACCGGCTCGATCGCCGTCTCCGGCCGCCACTTCGAGATCCCGCAGATGCGCGCGGCGAACGAGGTCGTGATCACCGACGAGCACGACCACCTCGCGACCGTCCTCGAGAACTCCAGCGGAGACTACCTCGTCAAGCTAGACCAGGGCGTCCGCACCGTGTCCGAGATCGCGGACGACGGCTCGACGGTCGAGAAGTCCGTCGAAGACAAGGCGGAGGTCAAGTTCTCCCCGAAGATGCGGATCAGGATCACGCGCGCGGTGCCGGCGATCGGCGAGCGCATGAGCGTGTTCGTGATGGCGTTCGACGCGGCCGGCAACCAGCTCGGGCCGGGCGTCAGCTTCTGCGAGGGACGCGCCGAGGTCAACTCCGGCACCGTCGTCTCCCAGCTCTCGACCGCAGAGGCGGAGGGACTCAGGACCGCCGAGGCCGCCGCCGCGGAGACGACCGACGAGGCCGTGACCGACGACGCCGAAGGCTCCTCCGACAATGGCGGAGGCGAGTCGTCGTCCGAAGACTCCTCCGACGACAGCTGGTAACCCCCGCCAATTCTCTAATTCACTAATTCACTAACTCACTCATTCGATTATTCGATTATTCAATTATTCGATTATTCGTTTCCTGACAAACTAGCATCAAGTCCATGGTCATCCAGAAATTCAACAAGCTCATCCGCAACCGCTGGCTCTGGGGCGCTTTCGCCGTCGCCATCTCCGCGTTCTTCGCATTCGACTTCCTGATCGCCGACCTCGGCGGCGAGTCGCGCTCCGAGACTTCCGGCGGGGCCGGGACGCTCGCCGGAGAGCCGGTGGACGCCCGCCTGTTCTCCGACCTCGCCGAGGACGTGCGCGGCTTCGGGCGCGGACGCAACTCGCAGGAGAAGCAGGGCGACGTCAACCGCCGCGCCTGGGAGAACTGCGCCGCGCTGCTCGTCGCCGAGCGCGTCGGCGTCGCGGCGACGGACGCCGACGTCCGCGCCATCATCCGCAACGACCCGTCCTTCCGCCAGAACGGCGGCTTCAGCTTCGCGCTCTACCGCCGCGCACTCCGCGACAACGGGCTCTCGCCGGAGCGCTTCGAGGAGTTCCTCAAGCGCCGCGTCACACTCATGCGCCTCTACCAGTCCGCCCTCGGCGCCGCCGCATGGGTCTCGCCGATGGAGCTGGACATGGCGGTCTCCGACCTGACGGACACCTTCACGGTGAAGGTCGCCTCGTTCAAGCAGGATAAGAAGGACGCCGACGCGGTCAAGGTCGACGACGCCGCGCTGAAGGCCTGGTACGACAAGAACCAGAAGAGCCTCGAGCTCCCCGAGCGCGTCAGGATCCGCTACGTCCGCTACGACGCGACGGCGACCAACGTCATGGCCCGCATGACCGTCACCGAGGACGAGATGCGCGACCGCTACGACGCCACCATCGACAGCTACACGACGACGGACACCAACGGCGTCGAGCAGGTGCGCCCGTTCGAGCAGGTCAGGTCGATCATCGAGCGCGAGCTCCGGCTGATCGCGTCCGTCCAGTGCCTGGAGACCAACCTGAGCTTCCGCGCCTACGCGCAGCGCGCGGCTGAAGGCTCCTCGCGCCTCGACGAGATCGCGAAGGAGGACGGCCTCAAGGTCAAGACGAGCGACTGGTTCGCCCCCGGCGGCGAATATCAGGAGGGCTTCATGAAGCGCACCTACCAGATCTGCCCCGGCGCAAGGAACTTCGCCGAGGCGATCGCCGAGCTCGACCCGGACAGCGAAGACCTCCGCTACGCCGTCGTCAGCTCCGCCAACGCCGTCTGGCTCGTCGAGAAGGCGGAGACCAGCCCGCGCCACGTGCCGACCTTCGAGGAGGCGAAGGACGCCATCCGCCCGCGCGCGCTGCGCGACGCGAAGGCGGACGCCTTCAAGGCCCAGGTCGAGGCGGTCGCCAAGAAGGGCGTCGCGGCGGTCGAGGCCGTCGATGGCGTCTCCACCAACATCACCTTCTGCGTCGCCGACGTCGGCTCCGACTCCGAGGCCGGCTTCGCCAACGCGCAGGCCGTCGCCCGCGCCGCGATGCGGCTGAAGAAGGGCGAGGTCTCCGACTTCACGCCCACCGGCGTTGGCTCCGCAGTCCTCGTGGTCTGCGTCGACCGCGTCCCCGGCGACCCGACCCGCGCCCTGCTCCTGCGCTCGCAGGTCCGCGACGACCTCGCCTCCATGCAGCTGCGCACCGTCCCCGAGGCGTGGACGAAGTGGAACCTCGAGCGCCTCGGCTACGAGACCGGCGAGATCTCGTCCGTCGTCAACCCCGAGGAAGTCGACGAATGACGCTCCGCTTCCGCCTCGTCCATCCCGACGCCTCTCTCCCCGCGTATGCTCACCCGAGCGACGCGGGGATGGACTTGCGGAGCGTCGCGGACGTGACGATCCCGCGCTTCGGCCGCGCACTCGTTCCGACCGGCCTGGTCGCGCTCTTGCCGCCAGGCTACGAGGCGCAGGTGCGCCCGCGCTCCGGTCTCGCGCTTAAGAAGGGCGTGACCGTCCTCAACTCGCCAGGCACGATCGACTCCGGCTACCGCGGGGAGATCGGCGTCATCCTCGTCAACTTCGGCGAAGAGGCGTTTGAGGTGAAGAAGGGCGACAAGATCGCCCAGCTGGTCGTCGCGCCAGTCACCCAGGCGTCCGTCGAGAAGACGGACGTCGTGGACGAGACAGACCGCGGCGTCGGCGGCTTCGGCTCGACGGGAGTCTGATGATGGCGCTGAAGGTTTATAGATACGGGGAGAAGATCCTGCGCGAGAAGGCGACGCCGGTCGTGCTGGTGGACGACGCGCTGCGGCGGCTGGCGGACGAGATGCTCGCTACGATGCGCGCGGCGAACGGCGTCGGGCTGGCGGCGGAGCAGGTAGGGCGCCGCGAGCGGATGTGCGTGATCGACGTCCCCGATGGGTGCGACGAGCCGGAGGACGAGGCGTTCAACGCGCCGATCTCCATGCCGCTCAGGCTCTGGAACCCGGAGATCGTCGCGCAGGAGGGCGCGGTCAGGGACAAGGAGGGCTGCTTGAGCTTCCCCGGCGTCGGCGGCTCGCTCGTCCGCGCCGCCCAGGTGACGTGCCGCTACCTGGACGCGGACAACCGTCCGCAGACGATCACGGCGCGAGGCTACCTGGCGCGCGCGCTGCAGCACGAGATCGACCATCTCGACGGGATCCTCTACGTCGACCGCATGACGGCGGTCGAGCGCCTCGCCTGCGCCCCGAAGCTCAGGCGCCTAGTCAAGGCCAACGGCGGCGTCCGCTAGGACGTCCGGACGATCGCGGATCCGGTATGGTCAACGGCGACATTTCGATCTGAAGCCATGGAAGATTTCGGTCTCTACCTTGTGATGACGGAACCTGTCGTCGGCTACGAGCGCTGCTGCGAGGCGGCGGTCAAGGCCGGCGTCCGCATGGTGCAGCTGCGCATGAAGGACGCGCCGCGCGACGAGGTCGTCGCCGTCGGCCGATCCCTCCGCAGGATCACGGCCGGCACCGGGACTCTCTTCGTCGTGAACGACGACCCGTCGGTCGCGGCGGAAGTCGGGGCGGACGGCGTGCACGTCGGCCAGGGCGACATGCCTCCCGCCGAGGTGCGCGCCAGGTTCTCGTCCCTGCGCATAGTCGGTCTATCGACGCACAACCCGGCGCAGGCGGCGAAGGCGGCGACCGAGCCGGTCGACTATGTCGGCGTCGGGCCGGTCTATCCGACGCCGACGAAGAAGATCCCGGACCCGACGCTCGGGCTCGAGACGATGAGGCGCATGGTCGAGTCCGTCCCGTTCGCGGCCGTCGCCATCGGCGGAATCAGCATGGAGACCCTGCCTGCCGTTCTCGCGGGCGGCGCGCGCAGCTTCGCGGTCGTCCGCGCCGTCTGCGCGAGCGACGACCCCCTCGCGGCAATCCGCGCGCTCCAGCGCGCGGCGGACGCGACCAAGGAATAGTCCGCGCGCTGTCGCGGGAGCCGAGGGTCGGATTCGAACCGACGCGTCCTTGCGGATCCTGATTACAAATCAGGCGCAGTCAGCCACTGTGCCACCCCGGCGTCATTGGCGCGAAGTATATCAAATTCCGCGGATGTCTGCGGACGGCAATGGGTTAGGTTGCGTAGGGGTAGGCAACCGTCTTGCCCTGAACGGCTCGCTGCGGGCAGCAGTCCGCTCCGAGGTTTTTCGCGGGCCCCGCCGACAGGCCGTCGCCGAGGTGAACAGA
>CAVCXQ010000106.1:0-4825 GCA_963606275.1 uncultured Muribaculaceae bacterium
GCTCGCCCGCCGACGTCGTGTCGCGGTCACGCGGGACGCGTGACCCTACCGCCGCTTGCCCGGATCCGTGTGAATCCGTGAGATCCGTGGAGGCCTCTCCGTGCCTCCGTGGCTCCGTGTGAGACATCGCCGCACGGTCGCAGGACGCCCAAGTCGCCCGCCCGGAGGCGGGAGCGCCGTTGCCCCGAAACGCGCCGCACGTAGGCAAGCGACAGGACGGACGCGAAGAGAGGCAAATGAGAGTTTCGCAACCGACTCCATTACCATTGCCGTTGAATTGCCAGCGCGTTTTAGGTATAATACGCAACCAAAAAAGGAGAAGGAATGTCAATCCTCATCGGCTGCCTCTACGTTATCGAAGTCCTTGCCTGCCTGCTGCTCGCGCTCGTCGTGATGCTGCAGAAGCCCAAGGAGGGCGGTCTCGGCGGCGCCATCGGCGGCGGAATGCTCGAGGCGTCGCTTGGCGCGGACGCCGGCAACGTCCTCATCAAGACGACGGCCGTCCTCGGCGCGGTGTTCCTGCTGAACACGCTCGTTCTCGCCCGCCTCACCTCCACCGTCCACTCTCGCTCCATCATGGCGCAGGAGTCCGAGCCGGTCGCCGCCGAGCAGGCCGCGCCCGCGCTCCCGATGGCCGCGCCCGACCTCCCCGCCGTCCCCGCCGCCGCCCCCGAGGCGCCGGCCGCACCCGAAACGGCGAAGTGAGGCCGCGATGAAAGTCCTCGTCACCGGCGGTTCGGGCTTTCTCGGCATCAACCTCATCCGCCTCCTCCATGCCAAGGGCGTGGAGGAGGTGCGTGTCCTCGACATCGCAGACTTCGACTATCCCGAGAAGAGCGAGCCGTGGCTCAAGTTCACCCTCGGCGACGTGCGCGACGTCGCGGCCGTCGAGAAGGCCACGGAAGGCTGCGACGTCGTCGTCCACTGCGCCGCCGCGCTCCCGCTCTACAGCGAGGAGGACATCCGCACGACCGAGGTCGACGGCTGCCGCAACGTCCTGAACGCGGCGCGCAAGTTCAAGCTCGACCGCATGGTCCAGATCTCCTCGACCGCCGTCTACGGCGTCCCTAAGAAGCATCCGATCTACGAGACCGACCCGCTCGTCGGCGTCGGCCCCTACGGACAGGCCAAGATCGACGCGGAGGAGATCTGCCGCGAGGCGATCAAGGACGGCTACTGCGTGAGCATCATCCGTCCGAAGAGCTTCATCGGCCCGGAGCGCCTCGGCGTATTCGCGCTCTTCTACGACTGGGCCTGCACGGGGCACGGCTTCCCGATGATCGGCAGCGGGAACAACCGCTACCAGCTCATGGACGTCGACGACCTCGACGAGGCGATCTGGAGCGCGATGACGTATCCGAAGGACGTCGTGGCGACCGAGTTCAACGTCGGCGCGAAGGACTTCACGACGATGAAGGAGGACTACCAGGCCGTCCTCGACCGGGCGGGCCACGGCAAGAAGATCCGCGGCATGCCGGTCGCGCCGCTTGTCTTCATCCTGCGCGTCCTCGAGAAGCTCCATCTCTCGCCGCTCTACCCGTGGGTCTACGAGACGGCCTCGACCGACTCGTTCGTCTCGATCGAGAAGGCGGAGAGGCTGCTCGGCTACAGGCCGAAGTATTCCAACAAGCAGGCGCTCGTGCGCAACTACGACTGGTACGTCGCGCATCTCTCCGAGTTCGCCGGCAAGTCGGGCGTGAGCCACCGCGTTCCGTGGAAGCAGGGGATGCTTGCGGTCGCCAAGTGGTTCTTCTGAATCGTGGAGGTTCGCGGATGAAAGCGTCGTCGCCATTCCGGTTTCTCGTCGCCCTCGCCGTCGCCTTCGCGGCGGCGCACCAGGCGTCCGCCGCCGAATGCCGCGTCAGGGGCGAAGTCGCGGGCGAGGTCGTCGTCACCACTTCGGACGACGGGTTCTGGCGCGTCAGTGCCGAAGTCGTCCCTGAGCGCGCGGGCGTGGACTGCGTCCGCATCAGGCTGGACGCGTCCCGCGACGGGGCGCCGCAGCCGTTCAAGGCGTCGCTCGGCGCGCCGCTTGCCGGCGCCGTCGGCGCGTGGCGGACTGACCTGGGGTTTGCAAAGGGACTGGTCCAGACCTGGAAGGGCGAGGCCCGCATGTCGTCTTCGCTGGCGACGGACGCGCCGGTGGCGGCGTTCTACGGCACCGACAGCGGGAACCGCCTCACGGTCGCGTGCTCCGAGTCCGTCCGCAAGGTCGTCGTCACGTCCGGCATCGACGAGGATCGCCGCGGGCTGGGCTTCTCCGCCGAGTTCTTCACCGAGCCGGAGGCCCCGCTGAGGACTTACGAGGTCGAGCTCCGCGTCGACCGCCGGGAGGTGTTCTACGCCGACGCCGTCCGCGACGCGTTCGACTGGTGCGTCGGGCGGCTTGGCGGCGAGGCGGACGGCGGAGTCCCGTCCGGCGCGTTCGAGCCGCTGTATTCGACGTGGTATTCCTACAAGCAGGGCGTGTCGGCCGCGTCGGTCGAGCGCGAGTGCGAGGCGGCCGCCGCGCTGGGGATGAAGACGGTCATCGTGGACGACGGATGGCAGACGGACGGAGGCGCCTGGGGCTATTCCAGCTGCGGGGACTGGCGTCCGTCGGCGGCGAAGTTCCCGGACTTCAGGGCGCACGTGGCGAAGGTGCAGTCCATGGGGATGAAGTACATGCTCTGGTATTCCGTGCCGTTCGTCGGCGAGGGCAGCGCGGCGTACGCGCGCTTCAAGGGCAAGTTCCTCTACCACAAGTGGGGCGCGGGAGTCCTCGACCCGCGCTTTCACGAGGTGCGCGAGCACCTTGCCGGCGTCTATGCCGCCGCGCTTCGCGACTGGGGCGTGGACGGGTTCAAGCTGGACTTCGTCGACTCCTTCAAGTTCGGGGACGGGAAGGACCCAGCCGTCGCCGAAGGATACGCCGGGCGCGACGTGAAGTCGCTGCCGGCGGCGGTCGACCGCCTCCTATCGGAGGTCAGGTCTCGGCTCAGGGCGATCCGCCCCGACGTGCTTCTGGAGTTCCGCCAGAGCTACGTCGGGCCGGCGATGCGCCGCTGCGGCAACATGTTCCGCGTGTTCGACTGCGCCTACGGGGCGGCGCAGAACCGCGTGTCCACGATCGACCTGCGCCTGTCGTCCGGCCCGGCGGCCGTCCACTCCGACATGATCGTCTGGCCGCCGGACGCCGCGGGCGACGACGTGGCGCTGCAGCTGCTGAACGCGCTGTTCTCCGTGCCCCAGGTGTCCGTGCGCGCGGACTCGCTCACCGCTCCGCAGCGCGAGGCTCTCGGGCGGTGGATGTCGTTCTGGCGCGAGCGGCGCGAGACGCTGCTGCGCGGCGAGCTGCGTCCGCTGCGCCCCGACCTCGGCTATCCCGTCGTCCATGCGTTCGGGAAGGGCGAGCAGGTCGTCGCGGTCTACGACGAGGGGCAGTCGGTGTCCGTCGACACGAAGCGCGGCACGGCATACGTCGTCAACGCCACCGGCGCCGCCGAGCTGACGGTCTGCGTCGACGGCTCGCCGCGCCGCATGGCCGTCCGCCCGTTCGGGCTTCTGGTCGTCACGCCCTGATGCCGCGACGGTCAGGCTCGATGGAAGCCGCGGAAGTCGACGAATCCGTCCTTCGCCGCGACCGTCAGCCGCGTCCGCCACTCGCGGTTGATCAGCTCGTCGAGCGCGTCGTAGACCGGCTTGCGCTTCATGTCGGACGTCATCAGCCCGGAGACGAGCGGCTCTCCGTAGACGCCGCCGCCGTCCACGGTGTTCCACCAGGTTATGCCCATTGTCTTCGGGTGCGCGAACCAGGCGCGGTATACGTTCCGTGCCAGCGTCGCCTGGATCTCGCGCGACTTCGCGTCGACGCCGGGCGCGGCGACGGTCACCTCGGAGACGTGGATCGGACGCCCCGTCCTGGCGATCAGGTCAAGCCTCTCGCGGATGATCGCCGGCGAGCCGATCCAGCTTACGTTGGTCGCGCCGTTGGCGATCCGCATGGAGTCGTTGGTGCTGAAGACGTGCATCTGGAGTCCGACGATGTCGATCCTGGCCCCGCCGCGCGTCAGCCCGTCGACCTGGTCGACGTAGGCCTGCGAGGCGTCGTAGTCGTTGATCGCGAGCTTCGCGCCCCGCGGCATCGCCTCCTTCGCGTCGAGGAGCGCGTCGAGCGGATAGTCGCCGGGCATCAGCCCGTAGGCGCTGAACCAGTAGGGGAGTCCGGTGCTCGCGAGCCTGTAGCGGCGATAGTCGATGGCGCTCTCGTTCACGACGTCCCAGCTGTCCACGCATCCGCCGAAGCGCGCGGCGACGCCGGCGACGCGACGCCGGAACGCCTCGCGGAGCGCCTTCGCGTATTCCGGCGTCCGACCGGCGAGGCGCGTCTCGTCCAGCCCCGGGTCCGCGAACGCGCGTCCCCAGGCCTCCGACGCGCGTCCGTGGTATCCGACCCAGTTGTTTCCGGCCGGCTCGCGCCCGTAGCACGTCGAGTGGCGCGGGATGCCGAGGCCGCCGTCATGGACGCAAGCGACGCGACAGCCGCCGCGCCGGCAAAGTGCTTCTTCATCATGTCCCTTCCTTTTTGGCTTCCGAGCGCCATGGACTCGTCGACCGCATGATGCCAGAAGCGTCAACAACCCATGACGCATAGGCGTAGTATAGTAAATCTCGCCGTCATGCGGCCGGCGGGATGCGGCGTAGCCGTCCTGGCGGGCAAATCCGGCGCTCCGCCGCCGTCGGATTTTTTTGGTATAATATGCGGCAATTTTCAGCCTCACCAGGCAGAAGGGCCACATGGGACAACTTGAAGAGTCGGCGGAACTGACGCTCGATTTCACGAAAC
>CAVCXQ010000107.1:0-4787 GCA_963606275.1 uncultured Muribaculaceae bacterium
TACATCGCCTCCACCGACGTCCCCGGCAGCACGAACTCGCCCGCCGTCACGACGCGCACCGCGTAGCAGAACACGAACTCCGCCCTGCCGCCCGCGCCCTCGCTCACCCAGATCGGACGCGAGAAGGCGACGACGCGGTCGTCCCGCGAGTCGCTCCGCAGCACCCACGACGTGTCGATCCTGCGCCAGCGCGCGTAGTCCGAGGCGACCTCGCGCCGCTCCGGCTCGAGGCACGCCGGCAGCAGCTCCTGGATCACCAGGTCGCTGAAGTCGTAGTCCCGATCCGCCGAGACGATAATCTCGCCGACAAGCAGGTCGCCGCGCGCCAGGTTCTGGAGGTCGACGTCGAAGCCCTCGCTCGTCCTGAAGCGACGCGAGACGGTGACGACGTTGTGGCGGTTGCTGACGGACGCCGCGTCCGGCAGCGCGAGCCGCCGCACCGACAGGTAGGCGTCCGCCACGCCGTCGTTGCGCACCGCGACCTCGCCGCCGCCCTCGAACCGCCGCACTTCGCCGACCGGAAGCGGGGACTCGCCCTTCTCGTCCTTGACCACGACCTTCGCCTCGCCCTCGCGGACGCCCGAAGCGCGGTAGTAGGCGCCGAGCGCGAGCAGCGCGTGCGCGTTCTCGCCCGTCGTGCCCCAGTGGAACCTCTGGCGGTCGCGGCGCTTCTGCAGGTAGAGCACGAGCTTCGCCGCCCGCGCGTCGCCGGGGTCGAGCTCCAGCAGCGTCATCAGCGCGAACGCCGCCTCGCGGACGTCCTTCGGGTCGGTCGCGCCGCCGGCAACGAGCTCCCGCGCTCGGAGCGGCTCGCCGACGCGGACGAACGCGCGGGCGAGCCGCGCCCGCGACAGCAGCGAAAGACGGTCGCGGACGTCGTATAGCGCGTTCATCCTGTCCTTCTCCGGCCGCCCGGCGAGCGCCAGCGTGTGGCAGGCGTAGACCGCGACGTTCGTGTCCGCGCCGAGCGCCCAGCGCTTCAGCAGGGCGCACGTCCTGTCCGTCGTCTTCGCGTCCACCTTCACGCCCGGCGTCGCGCCCGCCTCGACGAGGAAGTGCGCGGCGTAGAGCGACACCTCGCGGTCCCACGGCGGACAGTCGCAGTCCGGCCACATCGTGAAGTCCGTCTCGCGCAGCATCGACGCCACGCGGGCGACGCCGGCGCGGACGACGTCGAGCGCGTTGGTGTTGCGTCCGAACCCGAAGAGGAGCGGGAACACGCGCGAGGTCGTCTGCTCCAGGCAGCCGTGCGGATACTCGGCGAGGAAGTCGTAGGCGGCGCGGAGCTCGGCGACGGGCGAGCCGCTCGCCGTCAGCGCGAGGCGCGACGGCGCGGGCCCCGCGCCGGCGGGCGCGGACACGACCTTCGTCTCGCCGGGGCGCAGCACGACGACGTCCGCCGTCTCCTCCCACGGCACGGCCGGGCGCACCGGGAGCTCGATCGTCTCCGTGTGCGTCTCGCCCAGTCCCCTCGTGCGGTAGACAATCGCGCCCTGCCCGACCGCGGCGCCGGCGACGGCGGAGAAGGTCAGCGTCTTCGAGTCGCCGTCGGCGATCGCGACGCGCCCCTTCGCCGCGCCGCCGGCGAGCGCGACGGCGCCGGACGCCGAGAGCTCGTATTCGACCTCGCCGTCCGCGCCGCTGCGGTTGGAGAGCGCCAGCGTCAGGTCGAAGCGGTCGCCGGGCGCGGCGAAGCGCGGCGCGTCCGGCTGCATCACCAGCTTCGGACAGACCTTCTGCCGCGCCGAACCGCAGCCCGTCCCGCGTCGGTCGTAGGCGAACGCAGTCACCCGCACCTCGCCAACGAACTCCGGCAGCCGGAAGTCCACGAGCCCGATGCCGTTCGTCAGCGCGACGTCGAACTGCCACTTGCTCAGCGGACGGAACCGCCGCGTCGGCACGGGGCTGACGCGGTTCATCATCCCCGCGAGGTCGTCGCCGCCCGTCTTGACTCCGCTCGCCTTCAGCTGCGCCTCGTCCAGCACCGGCAGCAGCCGGCGGTAGACGTCGAAGAGCGGATGCCATCCGCCGCGCTCGCGCGAGAAGAAGCCGACCGGGTCGGGCGTCCGCTCGTTCGTGAGCAGGTTGATGCCCTCGTCCACGACGGTGACGACCGCGCGCTTGGCGACCGATGCGTCGCCTTGCGCGATTAGGCGCACCTTCAGTTCGCTGCCGCCCTCGCCAAGGCACTCGACCGCCGTCTGGACGAACACCGGGAACTCGCTGTCCCACGTGCGGATCCTGAGCGGCAGGATCCCGTAGGCGCGGCAGGGAAGCCCGCCCTTCGCGTCCGCCGCCGCCTGCACGAGGCTCACCGCCACGTCCACGTTCGGCGCCCACGCGCCTTCCAGCGGGCCGAGCTCCACGACCTGCGTCAGGTTCGTGACCTCGAACACCCGCGTGTAGAGCGTCTTGTCGCGCATCACCGACAGCCAGGCGTAGCCGCGGAACGGACACTTCAGCGTGAGCCGCGGGCACTCCTCCTCGCGGTAGAGCGCCTGGTCGGACGTGATGGTCACCTCCGTCGGGTTCTTCATGGAGGCGCGGAGCTCGTCGTCGCCGTCCGCCGACACCCAGAACTGGCAGAGGTGCGAGAGCCCGCGCTCCTTGTCCTCGACGACCAGCTCGTAGTCGCCGCTGCCGGAAAGCGGGACCTTGACGACGCCGCGTCCGTCCTCGCCGACGGCGACCGTCGCGGCGATCGGCACTTCGCGGCGGACGCGCTGCGAGTCCCAGCGGTAGACGCCGTCCTCCTCCACGAGGTCGTAGACGGTCTCGACCTGCCAGAGCGACGCCGAGAGCGTCCGCGCCTCGCGGTGCGCCGTCCCGTCGGGGTTCACCTGCACGATGGCGAAGTCCTGCTCCGCGCCGGGGCGCTGGCGGACGTAGCGCGGCACGTCGGAGCCGAGGTAGTAGGGATAGGCGTGGACGACGCAGCTCTCGCGCGTGACCGAGGGGCGTCCGCCGGTCTCGAACGCCGAGCCCTGCACGACCATGCGGACGGCGGCCTTGGGGCGTCCCCACTCCTCCTTCATCGCGACGGAGAACGTCGCCTCGCCGCGCTCGTCGGTGAAGACGCGCTTGAGGCGCGTGTAGTTCGGCGTCAGCCCGCGGCGCCCGTCGCCGAAACGAAAGCCCTTCCATCCGTCCGGCGCGAACTCGGCGTCGGCGAAGGCGACGAGCGACTCGGCGGTCACCCTCTTCGCCGGGCCGCCGAACAGGTGCTCCGCCGCGACCGTGAAGGACAGGTTGCTCGACGCGACGGCGCCGGCCGGCATCCCCTTCAGGGTGACGCGGATCTGCGGCGGCACGAACTCCTCGATCTTGACCTCGCGCTCGCCGAGCGTGACCGGCTTCTTGCCGGGGACCTGCGCCACGATCGTCCACTTGCCGGACGGAATGCCGTCCGGCGCCGAGAACGCCTCGCACTTGACCGCGCCGAACTCGTCCGGCATCGCGGCGACGGACTTGACCTCCTTGCCCTCGGCGTCGAGGAGGCGCAGCACGACCGGGAAAGGCTTGGGCGCGTTGCCCTCGCCGTTGCGCAGGACGGCGTGGACCATGATCGTCTCGCCGTGGCGGTAGATGCCGCGCTCCGTCCACACCATCGCCCGGCACTCGTCCGGCGCGAGGTAGCCGGGACGGTTCCCGTTCGGCAGCGCCTCGCCGACCTTCATCGAATTGCGGATCGCCATGAAGGCGGCGTCGGAGCCGTCCGGCGCGGACACGACGAGCGCAAACGGCTCGTGGCGCGAGTCCCATCCGTCGAGCGTCGCCTCGCCGTTCGCGTCCGTCTTCGCCGTGCAGAGGACTTCGCGGCTGGACGCATAGAGCGTGGCGACGCGGCCCGCCAGCGGACGGCCGGACGCGAGCGACGTCGCCCAGACGCGGAGCCCGTATTCGTCCTGCCGCGCCGAGAGCCCGATGTCGGTCAGGCAGACGAGGCGGAACTCGTCGTAGGCGCGCTGGGAGTCGTAGTATTCGTCGCCGGTCGTCTGCTGCCGCCAGTCGCCGTTGCCGACCGCGACGAGGTAGACGCCGTTGGAGACGACGCCCTTCTCCATCTCCAGCGCGAGCGGGAAAGTCTCCCGCACGTTCGGTTTGTTGGCGAGCGGCACATTCCACGTGACCGGCAGCGTCGAGAGGTCGGCCGTCGCGGGACTGTCGGCGTCGACGTATCTGTCCCAGCGAGGAAAGCTTTTCTTGTATTGCTCTTCCTCGCGAGCGAGAAGCTGGACGACGTTCTCCGGCAGGACGCGCCAGACGGCGCAGATTGCGTTCGAGACGTTCACGCAGTCGACGAGGAGCGAGCGCGGGCCGACGGCGGGGAGGTAGCGTCCCGCGTGCGCGAGGCTCACGGACGGACGGAGGTCGGGTCGCGTCTGCGTCACGACGAAGTCCTTCTCGAGCGAAGCCCCGTCGTCGAAGCGCAAGTCCTTCTTGACCGTGACGACGTAGGGCTGGCGAAACTTGAACGCCGCGCTGCGCAGGCAGACGCCGAAGAGGCGGCGGTTCCGCCAGTCCCATTCCAATCTTCCGTCGACGCCGTAGGAGATTCCGGCTACGGCCGGGCTGATCTGGACGGCGCGGCGCAGGTCGTCGTCGGACGGACGGTTCGAGAACTTGATTGTGATTTCGCCGAAGTTGCCGTCGTTGTCGTTGTAGAAGCTGACATCCTTGACGACGGCCGTCCTGTTCGTCGACGAGGCAGGCGGCGCCTTCGCCTTGGCGACGGCGTTCGTCTTCGCGGCGGCCTCCTTGGCGCGCTGGGCGACGTCGGCCGCCGA
>CAVCXQ010000108.1:0-4783 GCA_963606275.1 uncultured Muribaculaceae bacterium
GAAGTCGTAACAAGGTAACCGTTGGGGAACCAGCGGTTGGATCACCTCCTTTCTAAGGAGACAGCCCCGAAAGGGGCAAGGTGAAAGACGCCCGCAAGGGCGTTGACGGAAATCGTTTCGCACAGACATTCCCGCCTCTCTCTCAACTTCCGAAATCAAGGGCAGGGGCGCGTTTCCGTCGGGAGACGCGCCTTCTTCGTCTGGAGAAAAACCATGAAAATACTCGTCATCAACCCGGGGTCGACCTCGACCAAGGTGAGCCTCTTCGAGGACAAGTCCGTCCTCTTCGAGGAGAACGTCTTCCATGACTCATCCGTGCTGCTGAAGTTCGCGCACGTCAACGACCAGCTTCCGTTCCGCTACGGACTTATCGTCGAGATGATGAAGGCGAAGGGGACGGACCCCGCCGCCGTCGACGCTTTCGTCGGGCGCGGCGGCTCCGCCTGCACCCAGCCAGGCGGCATCACCGTCATAGACCAGAAGCTCTACGCCGACACCGTCGCCGGCGTCGGCGGCTCGGAGCATCCGGCCAAGCTCGGCGTCATGCTCGCCTGGAAGTTCGCGCAGGAATACAGGAAGCCAGCGTTCACCCTCAACCCGACGAACGTCGACGAGTTCTCCGACCTCGCCCGCCTCACCGGCATCAGGGGCGTCTACCGCACGCCGCACTCGCACGTCCTCAACCAGAAGGCCGTCGCCGAGTTCCACGCCGAGAAGCTCGGCCGACGCTACGAGGAATGCAACTTCGTCGTCGCCCACGTCGACGGCGGCATCACCGTCGGCGCCCACGACCACGGACGAATGGTGGACGGCAACATGGGCGCGGACGGCGAAGGCGCCTTCACCCCGACGCGCATAGGGTCCGTCCCCGTCATGCAGCTCCTCGACTACGTCGAGGCGCACTCGGTCGCCGACGTGCGCCTCAGGTGCGTCCGCGCCGGCGGCTTCGTCGACCTCTTCGGCACCTCGAACTCCGACGTCATCCACGCGAAGGTGGACGCCGGCGACCCGAAGGCGACGCTCGTCTGGCAGACGATGGTCTACCAGGTCTGCAAGATGATCGGCGAGATGAGCGCCGTCCTCTGCGGCAAGGTGGACGCGATCCTGCTCACGGGCGGACTCCTGCGCTTCCACGACGTCGAGGAGGGCGTCCGCCGCCGCTGCGGGTTCATCGCGCCGATCACGGTCTATCCCGGCGAGAAGGAGCAGGAGGCGATGGCGTATCCGGCTCTGCGCGTCCTGAAGGGCGAGATCGAGCCGCAGCGCTACTCCGGACAGAACGTCTGGCAGGGCTTCGGCGACATCGGACTCTGAGGCGTCGGACGGACTAGAAGCGCGGACACCGCCCGGGGTCATTCTTCTCAGAGCGACGGAAGAACGTGGCGGTCTTCTCGACGGCGCGAGCCTGCTCGTGACGCATCGCGAAGTCGAGCGTCGTCTCCACCCGCTTCAAGATCGCCGAGATCGACGCGAAGCTGAAAGCGATGAAAAAATGAAGCAGGCCATGAACAGGCAGCGATTCCGAGACGCTCGGACAGCCGTCCGACCTCGGGGTGGAAAGGCGGGGAGATTGAAACGCGCCGGGGGTGATTATGGTATAATGCGCGGCATGAAGGAAAACGCATTCGAAGGGCTGTCGGTCAGGCCGGCGGCGGAGTGCCGCTGGGACGCGGCGAGCCTTGGCGAGATCATGCTGCGCCTCGACCCCGGCGACGGGCGCATCCACACCGCGCGCGAGTTCCGCGTCTGGGAGGGCGGCGGCGAATACAACGTCGTGCGAGGGCTCCGCCGCTGCTTCGGGCTTCGCTCCACCGCCGTGACGGCGTTCGCCGACAACCCCGTCGGCCGCCTCGTCGAGGACTTCATGCTCCAGGGAGGCGTCGACGCCAGCCACGTCGTCTGGGTCCCGTTCGACGGCGTCGGACGCGAGGTGCGCAACGGGCTGAACTTCGTCGAGCGCGGCTTCGGCTGCCGCGGCGCGCGCTCCTGCGCCGACCGCGGGCTCACCGCCGTCTCGCAGCTGAAGCCCGGACAGGTCGACTGGGAGCGGCTCTTCGGCGAGGAGGGCGTCCGCTGGTTCCACACCGGCGGCATCTTCGCCGCGCTCTCGGAGTCCGCCGCCGAGGTCTGCGTCGAGGCCCTGAAGGCCGCCAAGGCGCACGGCACGGTGACGAGCTACGACCTCAACTACCGCGCCAGCCTCTGGAAGTCCATCGGCGGCAAGGCCAGGGCGCAGGAGGTCAACCGCGAGATCGCCAAATACGTCGACGTCATGATCGGCAACGAGGAGGACTTCACCGCCGCGCTCGGCATCGAGGTCGAGGGCGTGGACGCGAACATGACCACGCTGCCGGTCGATGGCTTCCGCAGGATGATCGAAAGGGCGGTCGCGCTCTACCCGAACTTCAAGGCGGTGGCGACGACGCTCCGCGCCGTGAAGTCCGCGACGGTCAACGACTGGTCTGCCCTCTGCTGGTACAAGGGAGCGCTCCACCAGTCCGTCCAGCGCCCCGGCCTGGAGATCTACGACCGCGTCGGCGGCGGCGACAGCTTTGCCTCCGGGCTGATCTACGGGCTGATGGAGTTCGACGACGCCGAGAAGGCGGTGAACTACGGCGCGGCGCACGGGGCCCTGGCGATGACTACGCCCGGCGACACCTCGATGGCGACGAAGGCCGACGTCGAGAAGCTCGTCGGCGGAGGCTCGGCGCGCGTCGACCGCTGAACGCGGCGCAACGGAACGGCAGCAGGGAAACGGCAAAACAAGGAGGACGGAAAGATGAAGCTCAGCCTTGAATCGGTCACGAAGGAGGCGGACGCCTGGCGCGCGGCGGGGGTCGCGCTGCCGAAGTTCGACGTCGCGGCGATGCGCGCGGAGACCGCGCGGGCGCCGGAGTGGGTGCACTTCGGGGCCGGGAACATCTTCCGCGGCTTCATCGGCTCGCTCGCCCAGCGGCTCCTGGACGAGGGGCTCTCCAAGACCGGCGTGATCGCCTGCGAGACGTTCGACCACGAGGTCGTCGACCGCATCTACGCGCCGTTCGACTCGCTCACGCTGAACGTCCTCCTCAACCCCGACGGCACGACGACGCGGGAGGTGCTTGCCGGCGTCGCCGAGGGCGTCAAGGTCGACTTCTCCGACGCCGCGACCACCGAGCGGCTCAAGGCCGTGTTCCGCGCCTCCTCGCTGAAGATGGTCTCGTTCACCATCACCGAGAAGGGCTACCAGCTGCGGCGGACGGACGGGGCGTACCTGCCCGTCGTCGAGTCCGACCTCGCCGCCGGGCCGTCCGCGCCGCGCCACGCGATGTCCGTCGTCTGCGCGCTGCTGCTCGAGCGCTTCTGCGCCGGACGCCTCCCGGTCGCCGTCGTCTCCATGGACAACTGCTCGCACAACGGCGAGAAGCTCAAGGCGGCCGTCCTCGACGTCGCCGCCGGCTGGCGCGAGCGCGGGCTCGTCCCCGAGGGCTTCGCGGAATACCTCGCCGACGAGTCGCTGGTCTCATTCCCCTGGACGATGATCGACAAGATCACGCCGCGTCCGCATCCGCTCGTCGAGAAGTCGCTCGCGGACGACGGCATCGAGGGCATGGCGCCGATCGTGACGGACAAGAAGACGTTCATCGCGCCGTTCGTCAACGCCGAGAAGCCGCAGTATCTCGTCGTCGAGGACCGCTTCCCGAACGGGCGTCCGCCGCTCGAGAGGGCCGGCGTCATCTTCTGCGACCGCGAGACGGTGAACATGGCCGAGAAGATGAAGGTGACGACGTGCCTCAACCCGCTCCACACGGCGATGTCGATGTACGGCTGCCTGCTCGGCTACACGCTCATCTGCGAGGAGATGAAGGACGCGGACATCGTGCGGCTCGTGAAGCGCCTCGGCTACGTCGAGGGGCTGCCCGTCGTCGTCGACCCGAAGGTGCTCTCGCCGAAGGCGTTCCTGGACGAGGTCGTCAACGAGCGGCTGCCGAACCCGTTCATGCCGGACGACCCGCGCCGCATCGCGACGGACACCTCGCAGAAGGTGGGCATCCGCTTCGGCGAGACGGTCAAGAGCTACCTCGCGCGCGGGATGGACCTCGGGACGCTGGTGGCGATTCCTCTGGCGCTCGCCGGCTGGATGCGCTACCTGCTCGCCGTCGACGACCGCGGCGAGCCGATGGAGGTCTCCGCCGATCCGCTGAAGGACGAGCTGCAGTCCGCGCTCGCCGGCGTCGCATGGAACGACGCGTCGACATATCGCGGGCAGCTGCGCGGCATCCTGGCGAACGAGCGCGTGTTCGGCGTCGACCTGACGCGGACGCCGCTCGCAGACCGTATAGAGGGCTATTTCACGCGGCTTCTCGGCGGCGCCGGCGCCGTCAGGAAGACCCTGCACGACGCTCTCGCCGACGCCTGACGACTGATGCCCTTTGCCTCCCTTCGCGTCCGTCCTGTCGCTTGCCGACGTGCGGCGCGTTTCGGGGCAACGGTGCTCCCGCCTCCGGGCGGGCGACTTGGGCGTCCTGCGGCCGTGCGGCGATTTCGCCTCACACGGAGACACGGAGGCACGGAGGAGACACCACGGATCTCACGGATTCACACGGATCTGGACAATCGGCGGTAGGGTCACGCGTCCCGCGTGACCGCGACGCGACGTCGGCGGGCGAGCGGGACGCTCGCCCCTACCAAAATCATGTCAATCCTGTCAGAAACGATTCTCCATGTTCTCCAGATCTCCACGGCAAAACAACACCCACACCTCTCCGTGCCTCCGTGGCTCCGTGTGAGACAAATCATTTCC
>CAVCXQ010000109.1:0-4654 GCA_963606275.1 uncultured Muribaculaceae bacterium
CCCCGGACCGCGACAACCCGAAGACCGGCATCTCGCGCTTCAGCGCCGAGGAGCTGATGGTCAGCGACCTCGGGCCCGTCACGCGCGAGCAGGCCATCGAGCGCCTCGCCTCCGCCATGCAGGAGCACGGCTTCATCTCCAGCGCCGAGAACCTGGTCGCCGCCGCGCTCGAGCGCGAGGGCGTCCTCTCCACCGCGATGGAGGGCTCTCTCGCCTTCCCGCACGTGCGCGGCGTCGAGGGCGGCGGGCTCACCATGGCCGTCGGCGTCTCGAAGGAGGGAGTCGACTGGGACGGCGAGAAGGTCCATGCGGTGTTCCTCTCCGCGATCCCGGTCGCGGTCTCGGCGTTCTACCTCCGCCTCATGGCCGGCATCGCCAAGTCCTTCGCCAAGGAGTCCGCGCTCAAGGCGCTGCTGGACGCGAAGGACTCCGCGGCGCTCTGGAAGGCGCTCCAGAAGGCCACCCGCGCCGCCGTCAAGTGACCTCCGACTTCGGCCATTTCCCCTTCGGCCTCGGACGGTCGACCTGGGCGTTCTGCGTCCGTGCGGCAAATGTGTCTCACACGGAGCCACGGAGGCACGGAGACGGAGCGCCTAGTGCCTTGTGCTTAGTGCCTGGTGCCGGCTTGGTAGGGCGGCATGACCCCATGCCGCCGACACGCCCGGCGACGGCGCGATGGGGTCATCGCGCCCTACCGCATGGCGCGTCGGTAGGGGCGGACGTCCTCGGCCGCCCGCAAGGATTAAACTCCGACGGGCGGCAAAGAGCTCCGGCTACCGCCTCCGCCTGCTCCGCTGGAATCGCCCGCGACGCGGTCGTCTCGAAGGCGTCTAGTCCCAACGCAAAGAACGCGAAGAGAAAGACGCAAAGAACGCAAGTGGCGGGAAGTGGCTTTGCGACCTTTGCGTTCCGACCTTTGCGCTCTTTGCGTTGTAATCGGCTCCGTGCCTCCGTGCCTCCGTGTGAGACAAGGAATCTTCGTCGGCAGAAACTGGCTGAACCATGCGAAGCAAGCGGAGGCGGTAGCCAGAGCCATCTGCTAGCATCGGAGCTTATTCTTCGCAGTCCGGCGGCGGGGCCCGCGAAAAACCTCGGAGCGGTCTGCTGCCCGCAGCAAGCCGTTCATGGACAGAGTGGTCGTGTCGTTCGCGCGATGTTCGCGGCGGCGGTCGCGCTGCTCGCCGCCGCGTCCGCGCTCGCGGCGCCGGCGGACAAGTCCGCCGCGAACCCCCACCGCCGCTCGCCATACGTCGGCGCCGTGTCCGCCGACGCCGCGACCGGGGAGATCCTGTTCTCCGACAACCCCGACGCCGAGGCATACCCCGCCAGCGTCACCAAGCTCATGACCGCGCTCCTCGTCCTCGAGGACGTCAGGGCCGGACGCTACTCGCTCGACGCCAGGGTCGTCGCCACGGACGAGATACGCCCGTGCGAGCCCAGCTGGGTGGACCTCCGGCCAGGCCAGTCGATGTCCGTCGGCGACCTCCTCGCCGCGATGCTCGTCAACAGCGCCAACGACGCCGCGATCGCGCTCGCCGTCAACGCCAGCGGCTCGCACGCCGCCTTCGTCGAGCGCATGAACGCCCGCGCCAGGATGCTGGGGATGACGCGCACGCGCTACTACAACGCCAACGGGCTCCCCCCCAACCCGAAGATCCGCTACGCCTGGAAGAACTTCAACCGCACCACCGCGGCCGACCAGCTCCGCCTCGCCCGCGAGATCCTCCGCAACCACCCGGAGATGCTGCGCTACACCTCGATCAAGGTCCGCAGCGCGGCGGACACCCCGGTGCGCGACGGCGCCGGCCGCCCCTACCCGCTCAAGAACCACAACAACGTCATGGTCAAGGACGCCCGCAAGGTGATCAACCCCGACGGCACGGAGGCGGTCGACGGACTGAAGACCGGCTACATCGACGCCGGCGGCTCGTCGGTCGTCCTCACCGGCAGGCGCGGCGGCAAGCGGGCGGTCGTCGTCGTCCTCGGCTCGTCGTCCGCCGACGAGCGCGACAGGAACGCCGCGAGGCTGCTTGCGGACGCGCTCGGCGCGATCTCATGGTAGGGGGGCGAAGTCGATGAGGAACGCCTGGCTCCGTCTTTTCAGGGTGCAGAACCTCGTCACCGTCCCCGGCGACGTCCTCGTCGGAGCGGCGGCGACAGGAGGGCTGTCCGCCGCGCGCGCCGGCGACCTGGCGCTCGTCTGCGCCGCGTCCACGCTCATGTACATGTACGGCCTCGCGGACAACGACGTCGTCGGCGCGGCGACCGACCCGAAGTCGCGTCCGATAGCCGCCGGCGAGATCTCGCTCCGCGCCGCCGGCCTCGCGCGCACCGCCTGCCTCTGCCTCGCCGTGCTGGCGCTGTGGCTCGGGCACGGGAACTTCCTGGCGCTCGTCGCCCTCACCGTCGCGATTCAGCTCTACAACCGCACCAAGAGCCCGCTGCTGATGGGCGCGGCGCGCGGGATCAACGTCCTGCTCGGCGGGCTCGCCTGGCTGCCGGCCGCCGTCTGGCTCGCCTACGTCGCGGCGATCACCAAGTTCTCCGAGCGCGAGACGGTAGACCCGGCGAACGGACGCAAGGTCGCCTGGCTCGTCTACGGACTGGTCGTACTGCAGGCCGCCGCCGTCGCGCTCTCGCTCCTGCTCTCGTAGAACCGCTCGACGCCATACGGGAAGTCCGTCGGCACGTAGTTCCCCACCGTCGGGCGCGTCAGCGAATACGACCGGCTGAAGTGCGTGAACACCCACGGACAGTCCTCGCGGACTATCTCCTGGCATCTCGCCCAGCGCGCCCCGCGCTCCTCTTCGGACGCCGCGTCGAGCGCGGCCTCGTATTCCCGGTCGTATTCCGCGCTCGCGTAGGCGGCGCGGTTCGGCCCCGGGGCGCGGTTCCCGGAGTAGAACAGCTGCAGGAAGTTCTGCGCGTCGGGGTAGTCGCCGACCCAGCCCATGCGGAACATCTGGACGCGCCCCTCGCTCGTGGCCTTGAGGAAGGCGTCCCAGGTCTTGAAGTCGAACTCCAGCCTGACGCCGACGCGGTCGTAGAACGCCGCCATCAGCTCCGCCGCCTCGCGGCTCTCCTGCGAGGCGCGTCCGACCGAGAGCGTCAGCGCCAGCCGCCGGCCGGTCTTCGGGTCGATTCCGCCGGGATAGCCGGCCTCGGCGAGCAGCCGCTTCGCCTTCTCCGGGTCGAACGAATAGGCGAACGGAGACACCAGCCGCCATTGGACGCCTGGCGGCACCGGACCGTCGGCGCGGCGGACGCGTCCGTTGCAGAACCGCTCCCACGCCTCGCCGTCGAACGCCGCGTTCAGCGCCTGGCGGAGGCGGCGGTTCAGACCGAGCACCGGATCGCGCATGTTGATCCCGACGTAGCCGACGTCCAGCGCGTCGACGGCGTGCAGGCTCACGCCCTGCGCCGCAAGGCGCGGGTCGAGGCGTCCGTCCGCGCCCACCACCGCGTCCCAGCTGTCCCGCGAGATCTCGCCGAGGAAGTCTACCTCTCCCTTCAGGAACATCAGCCACTGCGTAGACACGTCGTCAATCACCAGGTATCGTATCGTGTCAAATCCATCCCCACTTCTCCACTTCCCCACTTCTCCACTTTTCCACTTTCTTCTCTCGAACCTCATCTCGTGGTTCTTGATCCAGTGGACGAGTTCGTAAGGCCCGGTGCCCTCTCCGTCCGGTCCGACGACGGACGCCGCCGGCATCGTCATCAGCCAGTTGAAGTAGTGGCATCGGCGCTTCAGGGTTATGACGACGGTCTCTGGGTCGGGCGCGGAGATCGCGTCGACGTCCTTCATCATCCACGAATTCGGCGACGCCTCGCGCGGGTCGCGGAGGCGCTCCAGCGATCGCACGACGTCCGCCGCCGCGAGCGGCGAGTCAGGCCGCGCGAGGCGGAAGACGTAGGTCAGTCCGTCGGACGACACCCTGGGCATCCGGCAGAAGCCGTCGACGACGCGGTAGGGCCTGGCGCGGTAGTCGATGGCGAGCGGGGTCTCGAACACGAGGCCGACGGCGTGCGCGTCGTAGACGGAGCGCGACTGGGCGGGGTCGACGGACGACACGCGCTCCAGCGGGCGCGTGAACGTCGCGGCGAAGAGGATGGAGGCGGCGGCAGTAGTTGCGAAAGCCATGCGGCCATTATACCATAATCGCCCGACTGCGTCCTACGGCCAATTACCGCCCTTGACGGCGCTCCGCTCATTTTGGTATACTACGCGCCGTTTTCGATTCATGGGGATATAGCTCAGTTGGTAGAGCGTCTCAATGGCATTGAGAAGGTCAGGGGTTCGACTCCCCTTATCTCCACCCCCCCAAAGCGCGTTTCACACAATAAATAGCTTGACAGTGACGGGTTCTCGCCTTGCGGCGTGAACCCGTCACTGTCAAGTAAGTGTGAATACAACTGAGAATCCGGCAGCAGGACGAAGCGCGTCAGGCGACGAACGACGACGGCGGCATGACAGCGATCGCCGAGGAGCGGAAATGAGTGCGGTCGCGCGTGAACAGTCGTGAGCATCTGGCTGCGATGGCCGACTGCAGCTGGATGTCGTCCTCGAAGTCCCTGCCGTGGAAGTCCGCTGCCAGTCGCATGACCGTCTTGTCGAGCGGCACGACCTCGAAGACGTCGAGAATCCCCCGAA
>CAVCXQ010000110.1:0-4617 GCA_963606275.1 uncultured Muribaculaceae bacterium
GTCGAGCGCGGCGAGCATGGAGTCCGGGTTCGCGTTGTAGGTGTCGTCGATGAACGTCGCCCCCCACTTCTCGCGAAGACGCCACCTCGCACCTGGAAGCGAGAAGCCGGCCAGCGCGGCGCGCGCCCGCTCGACGGTCACGCCGAAGCGCGAGGCGACGGCGAAGGCGAGCGCGGCGTTCGCGGCGAAGTGCGGCGGCAGCGCCGCCGACGGGTCGAGAAGCCCGCCCGGCGGCTCCGCCGCGACCGCGACGGCGAACGGCGAGCGCGACGCGAGCTCGGACGCGAAGTCGTCGCCAGCCGGATAGACGGCGAACTCCTTCGCGCTCTCGACGAGAGCGCCCTTCTCCTTCGCGATGCCCTCGCGGGTCCTGAAGAACTCCAGGTGCGCGGTGCCGACGCCGGTGACGACGCCGACGTCCGGCGCGGCGATCGAGCAGAGCGCGGCGATCTCGCCCGGGTGGTTCGAGCCCATCTCCAGGACGAGGAACCTCGCGTCGTCCGGGCAGTTGAGGATGGTGAGCGGAAGCCCGATGTGGTTGTTGAAGTTGCCCTCGGTGCCGTAGGTCTTGCCGGCGCAGGCGAGGAACGCCTTCAGGAGCTCCTTCGTCGTGGTCTTGCCGGCGGAGCCGGTGACGGCGACGACGGTCGTGCCGGACGCGCCGAGGGCGCGGCGGCGCTCGCGGGCCTTCTCCTGCAGGGCGTCGAGTCCGTCCACGATCTCCGCCGCGCCGCGCGCGAGCGCGGCCGGGATGAAGTCGTGGCCGTCGGCCTTCTCGCCCTTCAGGGCGACGAAGCCCATGCCGGGCGCGACCTCGCGGCTGTCGAAGGTGTAGCGCATCAGCAGACGCCGCGCGTCGAGTGGCGGTAGAAGGCGACGAGCTCCCTGATCTCCTCGAACTGCTCGATGTCGTTCTCGACGCGCTCCAGGGCCTGGGTGCGGTTGAGCCCCTCGTGGTAGATGAAGCGCACCGCCTCCTTGAGCGCCTGGATGACGTCCTTCTTGAACCCGCGCCGCGTCAGGCCGACCACGTTCGGGCCGATGACCTTCATCGAGCCGCCGACCATGTCGCAGAGCATGTAGGGCGGCACGTCCTGGCGGATCTTGCACATCCCGCCGACCATCGCGTGCTGCCCGACGGTGCAGAACTGGTGCGACGCCGCGCAGCCGCCGATGATGGCGTAGTCGCGGAGGTGGACGTCGCCGGCGAGCTGCACCGTGTTCGAGCAGATCACGTGGTTGCCGAGCACGCACCCGTGCGCCGCGTGGCAGTAGGCCATGAACAGGCAGTCGTCGCCGATCACCGTCTTCTCGCCGTCCGCCGTGCCGAGGTGCACCGTCGCGAACTCGCGGATGACCGTCCGCCTGCCGATCTCGACGTAGCTGACCGAGCCCTCCTTGTACTTGAGGTCCTGGGTCTTCATGCCCACGAGCGCGTAGGGGAATATCTGGCTGCGCTCGCCGACCGTCGTGTGCCCGTCCAGGATCGCGCCCTGGCCGACGGTCACGCCGTCGCCTAGCACGACGTCGCGCCCGACGTGCGCGAACGGCCCTACCTCGACGTCCGCGCCGAGCCTCGCGCCGTCCTCCACCGTCGCCGTTGGATGTATCTTCGCCATCTTTCCCTTTCCTTGCCTTTCTTCTTGAAGCCCCGGACCGTCCGCCCCGCGTCCGTCAGAGATGCCTGCGCACCAGCCAGGCGGCGAACGCGCCGCTGGCGACGACCGGCAGCCAGATCAGCAGCCACGGCATCATCGCGTAGCGCTCGTCGCACGAGAGCATCAGGATCACGAGAAGGTAGTAGCCGAGCGCCACCGCGAGCGAGATCGCCATGCCCACGGACGACTCGCGGCGCTGGGAGCGGATGCCTAGCGGGATGCCGACGAGCACGAAGCAGAGCGACGCCATCGCGAACACGAAGCGCTTGCTGACCTCGACCCGGAGCTCGCTGAGCTCGCGCAGCGAGATGTCGCGCCGGGCGTCGGTGAACGCGCCGGCCGCCTCCTGCCGCGCCATCCAGGCGCGGTGGGCGCGGATGCGCGTACGGATCTCCGAGAAGTCGAGGTCCTTCGTCTTCTTCGTGTAGCTCGTCCCCTGGATCGCGTCCTTGAGCGTGTAGACGAAGCGGTTGACGTGGGCCATGGTGCGGTTGTCGGCGTCCACCGGGTCGACCGTCATCCGGTATAGCTCGAGGTCGATGTCGGCGCCGCGCTGGGTGACGAGCGCCTTGTCGGCGGTGATCATGCGCGAGACGCGAGGGTCGGAGCGGTCGACGACGACGAGGTCGTGGAGCCAGTTGCCCTCCTTGCGCGCGAAGTAGAGCTTCATGTTCGGGAAGTCGTCGATCATCCGCCCCGGCTCCAGCAGGCTCAGTCCCGTCCTCACCGAGACGCGCGACTTGAGCGTCCGCCGCACCTCGTGCCCGCGCGGGACGACCTCGTTGTTCACCCAGAAGCCGAGCAGCGTGCAGCAGAGCCCGAAGACGGCCGGCCACTTCATCACCGTCACCAGGTTGATCCCGCAGGCGCGCATCGCCGCGATCTCGCTGTCCGCCGAGAGCCGCGAGAACACGAGGATCGCGCTCACCAGCAGCGCGAGCGGCATCGACCACTGCAGCGTCTCCGGGACTGACACCGCGCAGAACTCTCCGACAAGCGACATCGGCACGCCGTCCATCACGTAGCCGACGATCTGCACCAGCAGGCCGATCGTCAGCACGAACGACAGCACCAGGAAGGCCAGCGCGAAGCTCGACAGGAACGAGCCGAAGACGTATCTCTCGATCGTCTTCACGACACCCGCAGCACGAAGTAGTTGCGCTTGCCGGAGCGGAGCACGGCGACCCCGTCCTTCACGTCCTCGGACGCGAAGAGCCTCTTCTCGTCGACCTTCTCGCCGTTGAGGGAGAGCCCGCCCTGGGCGGCCATGCGCCGCGCCTCGCCGTTGGACTTGAACATCCCCGCCGCCGCCGCGACCGCGAACACCGCCTTGCCCTCGCAGTCCGCAAGCGCAACCGCCGCGCTCGGCACGTCCGCCGACGCCGCGACGTCCGCCGACGTCTTCTTCGCGTAGAGGGCCTCCGTCGCCTCCTGCGCCTTCTTCAGCCCCTCCTCGCCGTGCACCAGGCGCGTCACCTCTTCCGCAAGCGCCTTCTGCGCCGCGCGCGCCTCCGGACGCGCCTTCGCCTCCGCCTCAAGCGCCGCGATCTCGTCCAAGGGACGCAGCGAGAACACCTTCAGGTAGCGAATCACGTCCGCGTCGGGCGTCCGCAGGAAATACTGGTACCAGTCAAACACGCTCGTCATCGAGGCGTCCAGGAAGAGCGCGTTGCCCTCGGACTTGCCGAACTTCCTTCCGGACGAGTCGAGCAGCAGCGGGAAGGTGAGTCCGTATGCCGTCTGGCCGCGAAGGCGGCGCACGAGGTCGGTGCCGGCGGTGATGTTGCCCCACTGGTCGGCCCCGCCGACCTCCATCCGGCACCCGTATTCGTCGTAGAGGTGCAGGAAGTCGTTGCCCTGCAGGATCTGGTATGAGAACTCGGTGAAGGTGAGAGCCCCCTCGGACGCCTCCAGGCGCTTCTTCACGGACTCCTTGGCGAGCATCTGCGGCACGCGGAAGTTGACGGCGACATCGCGCAGGAACTCGATCGCGCTGGTGTTCCTGTACCAGTCGTAGTTGTCGACCATCACGGCGGCGTTGGGGCCGTCGAAGTCGAGGATGCGGGAGAGGTTCTCGCGGATGCCCTTCTTGTTCTCGGCGACCTGCTCGACGGTGAGCATGTTGCGCTCGGCGGACTTGCCGGACGGGTCGCCGATCAGCCCGGTGGCGCCGCCGACGAGGGCGATGACCTTGTGGCCGGCGAGCTGGAGCCGCCTGAGGACGATGATGGAGACGAGGTTGCCGGCCTGGAGCGAGCGCGCGGAGGGGTCGAACCCGCAGTAGACCGTCAGCGGCTTTTCAAGCGCGTCTTCAATCTCCGGGTCGGTGAGCGACTCGACAAGGCCGCGGGCCTTCAGCTCTTCAATCAGTTTCATGGGTGCGGATTATACCAAAAACCGCGCCGCCGTGGGCGTAATGGACCGCGCCATCATTGGCGCAATGAACTGCGCCGCCGTGGGCGCAATATGCCGCGCCATCGTTGCCGCAATGGACCGCGCCGCCGTGGGCGTAATGGACCGCGCCATCATTGGTGCAATGAACTGCGCCGCCGTGGGCGTAATGGACCGCGCCATCATTGGCGCAATGGACCGCGCCGCCTCGGGTGTAATGGACTGCGCTATCATGGGCGCAATAGACCGCGCCGCCGTGGATGTAATGAACTACGCTATCGTGAGCGCAATAGACCACGCCACCATGGACGCAATAGACCATCTTGCGAATTCCTGACGGAGATTCCATGGCTCTTCCATGGGCGATGAGCCAAGTTGTTCCTCATTTTCATCATAAAGATTTCCGCAAATAATTCTCATTCTGGCATTTCATGCTGTTTACATCATCTTTCCATCGTTTATCAGCACTTTAGCTCTCGCCCCTGCCCTGTTTTGGATCTTCGCCTAGCAGAACGCCCTTTCACCTTGGCTGGATCCAGAAACACCCACTCCGCATCAACCCTTCTCC
>CAVCXQ010000111.1:0-4552 GCA_963606275.1 uncultured Muribaculaceae bacterium
GAGCACCGTTGCCCCGAAACGCGCCGCACGTCGGCAAGCGACAGGACGGACGCGGAGGTAGGCAAATGAGAGTTTCGCAAACGACCAACCCATTACAACGCCATCCCGCACGATGACGTGGAAGATCCACGCCATCAGGAAGATGGCGAGCGCGGTCGCGAACGCGGAGACGTCAAGCGACCTGCGACATTCACCGCATGGGGGATCGTCGGCACAGCTCGTCCGCCAGCGCGGCGAGCTCGCCGCGGGAGCGGTCGTCGAGCGCGGCGACGATCTTCGCCTGGCTCTCGCAGAACCTGACCCCCTTCGACTTCTCGAACATCGCCTTCATCGTCCGCGCTGCCGCCGGCGCCCACGTGCCGTTCTCCACCAGTCCGACCGTGCGGTTCTGGTAGCCGCGCTCCGTCAGGTGCTCGATGAACTCGCGCATGAACGGGAATATCCCGCCGTTGTAGGTCGTCGTCGCCAGAACCATCTTCCCGTAGCGGAAGGCGTCCTCCACCGTCTCGTAGGTCTCGTCGCGCGCCAGGTCGGCGACCACGACCTTCGGGCATCCGCGCTTCTTCAGCATCCCGGCGAGCTCCTCCACCGCCGCCCTGGTGTGTCCGTAGACGGACGTGTAGGCGATCAGCACGCCATCGGACTCGACGCCGTAGCTCGACCAGGTGTCATACTGCTTCAGCGCGTGGGCGATCGCCTCCGGCGTGTCGAGGACGGGCCCGTGCAGCGGGCATACGGCCTTTATTTCGAGGGCGGCGGCCTTCTTGAGCAGCGCCTGGACGGGGGCCCCGAACTTGCCGACGATGCCGAAGTAGTAGCGGCGCGCCTCGCAGTCCCAGCCCTCAGGGTCCTCGACGTCGTTCGCGCCGAACTTGCCGAACCCGTCGGCGGAGAACAGGACCTTGTCCGCCGCGTCGTAGGTGACGACCACCTCCGGCCAGTGGACCATCGGCGCGGCGACGAACGCGAACGAGTGGCGTCCCGTGGACAGCGAGTCGCCCTCCTTCACGACGACGCGGCGGTCGGCGAAGTCAGTCCCGAAATACGCCTTCATCATCGCGAAGGCGGGCGCGGACGACACGACCTTAGCGCCGGGGAAGGCCGCCATGAACGCGGCGACGTTGGCGGAGTGGTCGGGCTCCATGTGCTGGACGACGAGGTAGTCGGGGTCGCGTCCGCCGGCGGCGCGGCGGACGTTGCCGAGCCACTCGTCGCCGAAGCGCGCGTCGACCGAGTCGAACACGGCGATCTTTTCGTCGCGGACGAGATACGAGTTGTAGGCCATGCCGTTCGGGACGGGGAACTGTCCCTCGAACAGGTCGACCTGATGGTCGTTGACGCCGACGTAGACGATGTCTTCGCTGATGTTCATCGGTATGCACTCTCCTTTGGGCGCGGATTATAGCAAAACCGCCGCGCCCCCGCCGGCGTAATGGCGTCGGTTGCGCTGTGGTGATAAGACAAGGTGAATGCGACTGCCCGCGAAGCGGGGGGTCGCATTCACCTTGTCTTATCACCTTTTGCGAAGCCAGCAGACCGTGTTCGGCAGGCATGGCGTGGATTATGGTATAATTCGAAGTCTTTGACAGAGACAGAGTCAAGATGAAGAACACGAAGGAGCTGGCTGGGCGCAGATGAGCGGGCGGACGAGAGTCGCGCCGCACGTCGCGGCATTGCCGAAGAGCGGCATCCGCAAGTTCTTCGACATCGTCGCGCAGTCGAAGGACGTCGTCTCCCTCGGCGTCGGCGAGCCGGACTTCGACACGCCATGGCACGTCTCGCGCGCGGCCGTGACCTGCCTCGAGGACGGCGGCACCCACTACACCTCCAACCTCGGCACCCCGGAGCTCCGCCAGGCGATCTGCCGCTACCTTGAGCGCCGCTTCACCGCGACGTTCGACTGGCGGAAGGAGGTGCTGGCGACGGTCGGCGTCTCCGAGGCGATCGACCTCGCCATCCGCGCCCTCTGCTCGCCAGGCGACGAGGTGCTCTACCACGAGCCGTGCTTCGTCTCCTACGCCGCGACCGTGCGCCTCGCCCACGCCGTGCCCGTCTGCGTCGAGACGCGCGTCGAGGACGGCTTCCGCCTGACCGTCGACGCCCTGGAGAAGAAGGTGACGCCGAAGACCAGGGCGCTGCTGCTCAACTTCCCCTGCAACCCGACCGGGGCCGTCCTCTCGCCGGACGAGATGGAGGCGATCCTCGGCTTCGTCGAGCGCCACGACCTCGTCCTCCTCGCGGACGAAGTATACTCCGAGCTGAACTACGCGGCGGTTGGCGAAGATCCGGAGGACGAGAAGAGGCCGCTCGTGTCGTTCGCGTCGTTCCAGAGGTTCCGCGACCGCGTGATCCTGCTGAACGGCTTCTCGAAGTCGTGGGCTATGACGGGCTTCCGCCTCGGCTACGCATGCGGGCCGGGAGACGTCATCGACGCGATGATGAAGATCCACCAGTACGGGATCATGTCCGCCCCGACGCTCTCGCAGGCGGCGGGCGTGGAGGCGATGGACCATGGCGACGCGGACGTGGCGCGGATGCGCCGGGAGTATCTCCGCCGCCGCGACTACCTCGTGCCGGAGCTGAACGGAATGGGCCTGAAGACGGCGATGCCGCAGGGCGCGTTCTACATCTTCTCCGACATCCGGGGGACGGGGCTGTCCGACGAGGACTTCGCGCTTCGCCTCCTCAACGACTTCGGTGTCGCCGTCGTGCCCGGCGGCGCGTTCGGCGCCTGCGGAGCGGGCTTCGTGCGGATGTCCTACGCGACTTCCATGGAGAAGATCCGCCTCGCGGTGGAGCGGATGCGCCGGATGCTTGGCGGGACTATCTCGTGACGAGCGGGAAGTGGGTGAAGATGTCCTGCGTGTAGAGCAGCATCTCGCCGCCCATCCACGAGGCGGCCGCCATGATCGCGATCGCGATGGCGACGAGCTTCACCGCGAAGCCGAGCGTCTGCTCCTGGATCTGCGTGAGCGCCTGCAGGAGCGAGACGAGGATGCCGATCACCGTCGCCACCAGGATCGGGATGAGCGAGAGCTTCAGCACGAGGATGAGGCATTTCTGCGCGTAGTCGAGGAGCTGGGCCTGTCCCATCGTCGAGTCCCCCTTAGCGGATGTAGCTCTGGACGAGCCCCTGGATGAGGAGCGTCCACCCGTTGACCATGACGAACAGCAGGAGCTTGAACGGCAGCGAGATGGTGACCGGCGAGACCATCATCATGCCCATCGCCAGGAGGATGTTCGAGATGATGATGTCGATCGCGATGAACGGCAGGTAGACGAGGAAGCCGATCTGGAAGGCGCGCGTGAGCTCCGAGACGCAGAAGGCCGGCACGAGCACGAAGAAGCTCTTCGGGTCGACGACGGCGGGGACCTCCTCGCCCGTCGCCTCGTCCGTCGTCGCCCAGAGACGCTCGGCGGTGCGCGCGAAGAACGCGACCTGGCGCTCGTCCGTCTGCTTGACGAGGAAGTCGCGGAACGGCTCGGCGGCGCGGACTGCGAGGTCGGTCTGGTAGACGACCTCGGGCTTGTTGTCCTTCATCCCCTCTCGCAGGACGTCCCAGCTCGTGCTGACCACCGGGGCCATGATGTAGAACGTCAGCATCAGGGCGAGCGCGTTGATCACCATGTTCGGCGGGATCGACTGGATGCCGAGCGCGTTGCGGATGAGCTGCATGACGACGACGATCTTCAGGTAGCTCGTCGCGACCATCGCCGCGAACGGCAGCAGCGACATCCCGATCAGGAGGGCGAGCAGCGCGAATGAGTCGGTCTGGAACATGATGCGGAGAGGTGGAATGTCGTGAGGTTGGAAGTTGGCGAAGGGGAAGTCCGCGGAAAGGTCCCGGCTATCTGACCAAGAGGGTGATGGAGCCTATGGACTTGCCGATGAGCGGGCGCTTCAGCGGCACGACAACCGTCGCCTCCTCTCCGTCTGCCGGCAGCTCGGCGAGGTCGACCACGCCCTGGGCAATCGCCTTAGGGGCGTCCTTCTCGCCGACCATCTGGGCGATGGCGTCGAGCGGGGCGGACGCGACGTCGGCGTAGCCGACCATCGCCTTCTCCATGAAGTCCGCCCCCATCTTGAGCGCATACTTGGCGGTGAGCCGCAGGAAGCGCCGCGCCTTCTGGACGGACACCGGCTCGGTGATTGTCGCCGCCAGCCCGCAGCGCCCGTCGACGTCCTCTCGGAAGAGGACGCGCTTCGTCCACTCCTCGGACGAGAAGTCGGCGACGCCCTTGCGAAACACCATTTCCCGGGCGGCGGACTTGCGCGCGACGCCGGCGCGAGGCCAGACGAGGTCGACGGCGCCGACGTTGCGGCTCTTCAGGAGACGACGCTCGGGGACGCCGGTAAGCTCCGCCTTCAGCAGGAGCACCTCGACAGTTCGCTTCTTCATGGCGGTATTATAGCATTTATCCGCCGGGCACGGCGGTAATGGGTTAATCGGTTGCGTGGGCAACAGTCTTGCCCAGAACGGCTCGCTGCGGGCAGCAGACCGCTCCGAGGTTTTTCGCGGGCCCCGCCGACAGGCCTTCGCCGAGGTGAATA
>CAVCXQ010000112.1:0-4542 GCA_963606275.1 uncultured Muribaculaceae bacterium
GGATGCGCCGCTACTGGCCGACGGCCCGCGGCAGCGCCCATCCGATCGCGCGCCGCCTGTGCCACTGCAAGGTGGTGCTGTCGGACGAGCAGGCTCCCAAGACGGCCAAGAAGGGCAAGAAGGAGGCGAAGTAAGCTATGGGACAGAAAGTCAATCCGATCGGCTTCCGCGTCGGCGTCAACCGCGCCTGGGGCAGCCGCTGGTTCGCGCCCAAGAAGACCTTCGGGGCCTTCCTCGTCGAAGACCAGAAGATCCGCGAGGCGATCAAGTCGAAGCTGGTCGAGGCCGGCATCTCGAAGATCCTCATCGAGCGCTACGCGAATTCCGTGCGCGCGACGATCTTCAGCGCCCGCCCCGGCGTGATCATCGGCCGCAAGGGCGGCGACGTGGAGGCGGTCCGCGCCGACCTCGAGAAGATGACCAAGAAGCAGGTCTACCTCGACATCAAGGAGGTCATGGGGGCCGACGCCGACGCGCAGCTCGTCGCCGAGGGCATCGCCCAGCAGCTCGAGCGCCGCATCATGCTCAAGCGCGCGATGAAGCGCGCGATGAAGGTGGCGATGGACATGGGCGTGGACGGCATCAAGGTCCATGCGGGCGGCCGCATCAACGGCGCGGAGATCGCGCGCGTCGAGTGGTCCCGCGAGGGCAAGGTGCCGCTGCACACGCTCCGCGCGAACATCGACTACGGCTTCGCGGAGGCCAACACCACGGCCGGCAAGATCGGCATCAAGGTGTGGATCTGCAAGAAAGAGGGTTTCCAGGCCCGTCCGCCGCGCGGCGACCGCCGCGGCGAGCGTCGCGAGCGCGGTGACCGCAAGGAGGGGAGGTAAGCCATGCCTTTGATGCCCAAGAGAGTCAAGTACCGCAAGGTCTCGAAGGGAAACCGCTCGGGCTACGCCACGTCCGGCACGGAGCTCGCCTACGGCGAGTTCGGCCTGAAGGCGCTCACGCGCGGCCTCCTGACCGCCACGCAGATCGAGGCGTGCCGCGTCGCGATCAACCGCGAGATGAAGCGCAAGGGCAAGCTCTGGATCCGCGTGTTCCCGGACAAGCCCGTCACCCGCAAGCCGATTGAGGTCCGCATGGGCGGAGGAAAGGGCAACCCGGAGTTCTGGGCGGCCGTCATCCTCCCCGGCAAGGTGCTCTTCGAGGTCGGCGGCGTCAGCGAGGAGGTCGCCAAGGAGTGCCTCCGCCTCGCCGCCACCAAGATCGGCATCCACACCAAGTTCATCACCCGCGCAGGAGTCAAGATCTAATGAGCACGGAAAACACAAGCCGCGGCGCGCGCAAGCTTCGCAAGGGCGTCGTCGTCTCGAAGTCCGGGGCGAAGACCGTGAAGGTCGCCGTCTCGTACCGCGAAGTCCACCCCGTGTACGGCAAGGTCGTCACGCGCACGAAGAACTACCACGTGCACGACGAGGCCGACACGGCCAAGGTCGGCGACGCCGTCACCATCATGGAAACGCGCCCGATGTCCGCCACCAAGCGGTGGCGCATCGTCGCGAAGTAAGGAGAACGGAACCATGTTGCAGGAACTCTCCAACCTCGTGGTTGCGGACAACACGGGCGCCAAGCGCGCGATGTGCTTCCGCATCCTGAAGCAGCGCAAGGAGTACGCGCACCTCGGCGACGTCATCCGCGTCGCCATCAAGGAGGCGTCGCCGACGTCCTCCATCAAGAAGGGCTCGGTCGCGACGGCGGTGATCGTGCGGACGGGCAACCCGATCCGCCGCGCCGACGGCTCGGCGGTGCACTTCGACCAGAACGCGTGCGTCCTCGTGGACTCGAAGCTCAACCCGATCGGCACCCGCGTGTTCGGGCCGGTCGCCCGCGAGCTGCGCGAGAAGAACTACATGAAGATCCTCTCGATGGCCCCGGAAGTGGTCTGAAGGTCAAGGAGCAGCGAAAATGGCTATCGCAAGAATCAGGAAGAACGACACCGTGATCTGCACCCGCGGCAACGACGCGGGCAAGACCGGCACCGTCCTCAGCGTCGACCCCAAGAAGGGCGTCGCGGTCGTCGGCGGGCTCAACGTCCACAAGAAGGCCGTCCGCCGCACGGAGAAGACCCCCGGCGGGCTCATCGACAAGGAACTGCCCATCCGCCTCTGCAAGCTCATGCCCTACGACGCCGAGAAGAAGTGCGGCACGCGGGTCAAGACGGGCGAGAAGGACGGCAAGAAGGCGCGCGTCGCGGTCAAGAGCGGCAAGGCCCTCTAAGGCAAGGAGCAATCATCATGGCAAGACTCAAAGACGAATACGCGAGCCGCATGGTTCCCGAGCTCGAGAAGAAGCTCGGCACCACGAACAAGATGCTCGTCCCGCGCCTTCAGAAGATCGTCATCAACATGGGCTTCGGCATCGTCTCGAAGGACGAGCAGAAGGCCCTTGTGGACGACCTGGCGGCGATTACCGGCCAGCGCCCGATGCTCTGCAAGGCGAAGAAGTCGATCTCGAACTTCAAGCTGCGCGAGGGCATGGTCATCGGCGCGAAGGTCACGCTGCGCGGCGAGCGCATGTGGGAGTTCGCCGACCGGCTCATCTCGGCCGCGTTGCCGCGCATCCGCGACTTCCGCGGGGTGCCGAACCGCGGCTTCGACGAGGCGGGCAACTACACGCTCGGCGTCAAGGAGCACACGATCTTCCCGGAGCTCGTGGAGTCCTCCGCCCAGTCGGGCATGGACATCACCTTCGTGACGTCCTCCAAAGACAACAAGGCCTGCAAGGAGCTCCTGAACTCCATGGGCATGCCGTTCGCAGGAAGGAACTAAGCCATGGCAAAACAGTGCCTCATCGAAAAGCAGAAGAAGGCCCCGAAGTTCAAGGTGCGCGCGTACAACCGCTGCCAGCGCTGCGGCCGCCGCCACGCCTACCTCCGCAAGTTCGGCGTCTGCCGCCTCTGCTTCCGCGAGCTCGCGGTCGCCGGGCTGATCCCGGGCGTCACCAAGGCTTCGTGGTAACCACACAGGGAAAGGAATCATAGCAATGTCAATCGATCCCGTTTCCGACATGCTCTCGACGATCCGCAACGGACTGAGGGCCCGCCTCTACTCCGTGACGACGCCGGCGAGCGCGCTCAAGGCCGAGATCGCCCGCGTCATGAAGGAGTCCGGCTACATCGCCGACGCCGTCACGACGAGCGAGTTCCCGAAGAAGCTCGTGATCACGCTGAAGTACACGGACCGGGCGGTGCCCGCGATCCGCGAGATCAAGCGCGTGTCGCGTCCGGGCCTCCGCCGCTACGCGCCGGTCAGCAAGATCCCGTCCGTCCTCGACGGCATGGGCCTCGTGGTCCTCTCGACGTCGAAGGGCGTCATGAGCGGCGCGCAGGCGAAGAAGGAACGTCTCGGCGGCGAGATCATCTGCACCGTCGCCTAACATCAGGAGCTAAAGACAATGTCTCGAATCGGCAAAGAACCCGTCAAGCTCGCCGAAGGCGTCACCGCCTCGGTCGCGGGCCAGACGGTGACGGTCAAGGGCAAGCTCGGCGAGCTGTCCTACACGATGCATGACGGCATCACGGCGAAGGTGGAGGACGGGCTCGTCGTCGTCTCTTGCGACGACGACGACGCGCACGGCAACTTCCACGGCCTCGCCCGCGCGCTGGTCCACAACATGGTGGTCGGCGTGTCCGAAGGCTACCAGAAGCAGCTCTCGATCGAGGGCACCGGCTTCAAGGCCGTCCTGAAGGGCCAGGAGCTCGCGCTCTCGCTCGGCTTCGCCTCCCCCAAGGTCTACGCGATTCCCGCCGGGATCACGGTGACCGTCGAGAACGACGGCCTCCAGGTCACGATCAAGGGCATCGACAAGCAGGCCGTCGGCGAGGCCGCCGCGCGCATCCGCGCCTACTACCCGGCCGAGCCCTACAAGGGCAAGGGCATCAAGTACGTCGGCGAGGTCATCCGCCGCAAGCAGGGCAAGAAGGTCGCCTAACCCGGCGCCAAGGAGAACGAAAGATGTTCAACCGCAAAGTTCAGCGTCAGAAGAGGCATCTCCGCCTCCGCCAGCGCGTGATCGGCACGGCGGCGCGTCCGCGCATGTCGATCTGCCTGACGAACAAGCACATGTACGTCCAGTTCATCGACGACGATGCCGGCCGCACCCTCGCCCAGGCGAACACGCTGAAGGACGAGAAGGCGAACCTCACGGTCGCCAAGGCCCTCGGCGAGCGCGCGGCGGAAGCCGCGAAGGCCGCCGGGATCTCGCTCGTCGTCGTCGACCGCGGCGGCAACAAGTACACCGGTCGCCTCGCGGCGATCGTCGAGACCGTCGTCGCCAACGGCGTCGCCATCTCGGCCAAGAAGGAGGAGAAGTAAGCCATGGCGTTCAATCGTGACAGGCGTCAGGAACAGGATGACGCGCTCGACGAGCACACCGTCTTCATCAACCGCTGCGCCAAGACCGTCAAGGGCGGCCGCCGCATGAGCTTCTCCGCCGTCATCGTCGTCGGCGACAAGGAGGGCAAGGTCGGCGTCGGCTTCGGCAAGGCCAACGAGGTCGCCGACGCCATCCGCAAGGGCGGCGAGGCCGCCCGCAAGG
>CAVCXQ010000113.1:0-4535 GCA_963606275.1 uncultured Muribaculaceae bacterium
TGTCGTTCACCGTGCCGGCGAACCAGGTGGAGGCGTTCCTCGCCGCGTTCACGGAGGACACCGTCAAGGCGGCCGTGGCCGGACAGTGACCTGACGGCGCGGTATCATGCAACCAACTATGCTATAATACGCGGAAAAGGTCATGACATGAAATTGAACAAGGACATCGTCTGCATCGGCGCGGGCTACATCGGCGGGCCCACGATGGCAGTCATCGCCAAGATGAACCCCGGCCGTCGCGTCACCGTCGTCGACATCGACGCGGGGCGCATCGCCGCGTGGAACTCGCCGGACTTCGCGCTCCCCATCTACGAGCCGGGGCTCGTCGACGTCGTCAAGGAGGTGCGCGGCAAGAACCTTTTCTTCTCCACCGACATCGAGTGCGCCGTCAAGGAGAACGACGTCATCTTCGTCGGGGTCAACACGCCGACGAAGATGTTCGGCCGCGGGGCCGGGCGCGCGAGCGACCTCCAGTACTGGGAGGCGACCGCCCGCAACATCGCGAAGTGGGCGGACGGCGACAAGATCGTCGTCGAGAAGTCCACCCTGCCCGTGCGCACCGCCGCGTCGATGGAGGCCATCCTCAACACGCACGAGGCGCACCGCTTCACCGTCCTCTCCAACCCCGAGTTCCTCGCCGAGGGCTCGGCGATCCGCGACCTCCTCGAGCCCGATCGCGTGCTCATCGGCGGACCGAAGACGCCGGAAGGCGACGCGGCCGTCGCGGCCCTCGCCGACATCTACCGCGGCGAGGGCGGCCGCTGGGTGCCGGCGGAGAGGATCCTCACGACGAACGTGTGGAGCGCGGAGCTCACGAAGCTCGCGGCGAACGCCTTTCTCGCCCAGCGCGTCAGCTCGATCAACGCGATCGCCGGGCTCTGCGAGGCGACGGGGGCGGACGTCGACGAGGTCGCGCGCGTCATCGGCGCCGACCGCCGCATCGGCCCGAAGTTCCTCAAGGCCGGGCCCGGCTTCGGCGGCAGCTGCTTCAAGAAGGACGTCCTCAACCTCGTCTACCTCTGCGAGAGCTACGGACTTCACACCGCCGCCGAATACTGGGCGGGCGTCATCAAGATGAACGACCACCAGCAGGAGCGCATCGTCTCGCGCCTCTTCAGGGAGATGTTCAACACGCTCGCCAACAAGCGCGTCGCGCTCTTCGGCTTCGCGTTCAAGGCCGACACCGGCGACACGCGCGAGACGCCGGCGGACGCCGTGGCGCGCCTCCTCGCCGAGGAGCACGTGCGCCTCGTCGTCACCGACCCGAAGGCGCTCGGCAACGCCCGGCGCGACCTCGCCGACCTCTCCGGCGTCGACTTCGAGGAAGACCCCTACGCCGCCGCGAAGGACGCGGACGCCATCGTCGTCATGACCGACTGGAAGCAGTATCCCGCCCTCGACTGGGCGAGGGTCTACGCCTCGATGCGCAAGCCGGCGCTCGTCTACGACACGCGCAACTGCCTCGACGGCGCCGCCCTGCGCAAGCTCGGCTTCAAGGTGCTCAACGTCGGCAAGTGACGAAGGACATCCAGACGACTTCAAGGAAAACGAAAGGAACAAGAGAGATGCTCAAGGGTATATCCCCGCTGGTGTCGCCGGACCTGCTCAAGGCGCTTGCCGAGATGGGCCACGGCGACGAGATCGTGTTCTCCGACGCGCACTTCCCGGCGCACTTCTTCGGACGCGACGGCGCGGTCGTGCTGCGCGCGGACGGCGTGCCGGCCGACAGGCTGCTGGCCGCCGTCGCCCCGCTCTTCGAGCTGGACGCCTACGCGACGCCGGTCGTCATGATGGAGGCCGTGCCCGGCGACTCCCTCGACCCGGACGTCGAGCGCGCCTACCGCGCCGCCCTCGGCTACGAGGGCGAGGTCGAGCGCATGGAGCGCTATGCGTTCTACGAGCGGGCGAAGAAGGCATACGCCGTCGTCCTCACCGGCGAGACGCGCAAATACGGCAACGTCATCCTCAAGAAGGGAGTCACGCCGTGACCGGCGCCGCGCTCACCCGCCGCGGGTTCGTCGGCTCCGTGGCCTCGCTCGCCGGGCTGTCCGGCTGCCGCGCCCTCGGGCTCGCCTCCGGCCGCCCGGACGTCCGCTTCGGAGTCCTCAGCGACGTCCACCTCAACCACACGCGCCCCGGCGACGAGGACACCCTGGTCAAGGCGTTCGAATACTTCCGCGACCGGGGCGCCGACGCCGTCATGATCGCCGGCGACATCGCCGACTCCGGGCGCATCTCCGAGCTGCGCCGCTGCGCCGACGCATGGTATCGCGTGTTCCCCAACGACAGGGCGCCGGACGGACGCCACGTCGAGAAGCTCTTCATCTACGGCAACCACGACTGCTGGGGCTCCAACCATCTCAAGAAGGACGACCCCGAGCGCGCGCGCCGGGAGCTGCTGAACTTCGACGACGAGCAGTACAGCCGCTCGTGGGAGGAGTGCTTCCACGAGCCTTACTCCGACTTCTGGATCAAGCACGTCAACGGCTTCGCCTTCGTCGGCGCGCACTGGACGGAGAACGACCAGTTCGACGGACTGGAGGCGTTCCTGAAGGAGCACGCCGCCGAGATCGACCGGTCGCGTCCGTTCTTCTACACCCAGCACTCGCACCCGAAGGACACCTGCATCGGCCCGTGGGCGTGGGGGCGCGACAACGGCGCGTCGACGCGCACCCTCTCCGCCTGGCCGAACGCCGTCGCCTTCTCCGGACACAGCCACTATCCGCTGACCGACGAGCGCTCCGTCTGGCATGGCGCGTTCACCTCGATCAACACCGCGTCGCTCCGCTACTGCTCCGTCGACTACTCGCTGCGCGAGAACATCGGCGGCAACAGCCACGGCTTCCGCGGCGAGGGACGCAAGCACCTCATGCGCCAGCCGGACACCGGCGTCAGCCGCCACGGGATGCTCGTCTCGGTCTACGGCGGGACGCTCGTCATCGAGCGCCGCGACTTCGTGTCGGGGCGTCCGCTCGGCGACGACTGGGTGCTGTCCGTCCCCTGCCGCGAGGACCGCTCGTTCGCCGCGCTCGCGAAGAGGCGCACCGCCCCGCAGTTCGCGGCGGACGCGAAGATCTCCGTCTCCGACGACGGAGGAGACCTGCTGACGCTGTCGTTCCCGGCCGCGCGGACGGTCGACAAGTGCCGCGTCTTCGAATACGAGGTGACGGCGACGCTCGTAGAGGACGAGGTCGACGTCGTCAAGGCGCAGCGCAGGGTCATGGCCCCCGACTACTTCATGCCCGAGACGCCGGGCGGCGTCCCCGGGTCGTGCGTCCTCTCGAAGGCGGAGCTGCAGGCCGCCGGACACTACGTGTTCTCCGTGCGTCCGATGGACTGCTTCGGGCTCAAGGGCGACCCGATATCCGTCTCTTTCCGCAGCGTCCCGCCGGCGAAAGACCCCACGCCCAAGCACCAGTTCTAGCGCACCGTCTTCAACCACCAAGGAACAATGCAGAACCCGATAGTAGTTTCCAGGATCGCGGGCGAGCTCGCGATCCGTCCTGATTCAGTGTCCGCCGTCGTCAAGCTCCTCGGAGAGGGCTCGACAGTCCCGTTCATCGCCCGCTACCGCAAGGAGGCGCACGGCAACCTCGACGAGGTGCAGATCGGCAAGATCCAGGAGCGCCTCGCCTACTTCACCGAGCTCCTCGAGCGCAAGGACACGATCCTCAAGTCCATCGACGAGCAGGGCAAGCTCACGGACGAGCTGAAGGACAAGATCGCGGCGTGCTGGCAGAAGAGCGCGCTCGAAGACCTCTACCAGCCCTACAAGCCGAAGCGCCGCACGCGCGCCCAGGTCGCGAAGGAGAAGGGCTACGAGCCGCTCGCCGACGCGATCTGGGAGGGGGAGTGGAACGGTGGAGAAGCGGAGAAGTGGAAAAGCGGAGAAGTGCCGACGGACGAGGACCTGCAGTTCGCGCGCGACATCCTCGCCGAGCGCATCGCGGACATGGCCGACGTGCGCGGCGCGGTCCGCCAGGCGTTCGCGACGAAGTCGGTGGTGAAGAGCGAGGTCGTCAGCCCGAAGCCCACGGAGCCGACGAAGTTCGAGCAGTATTACGACTTCTCCGAGCCGATCACGGCGATTCCGTCGCACCGCTACCTCGCGATACGGCGCGGCCAGGCCGAGAAGGTTCTCTGGGTGAAGCTCGAACTCGACCGCGAGCCCGTCGTCGAGCGAATGACCGAGATCGTCGACGCCGCGCGCGTTGCCGCGCGCGCACAGGACAAGGCCGCCGCCGCGCCCGGCAAGACCGCCGCCGCCGCGCAGGGCAAGGCCGCCGCCGCCGCGCCCGCCGCGCCCGCCGCCAGTTCGCGCCAATCCGTGTCAATCCGTGAAATCCGTGGTTCGAAAACAGGTGCGCCGTGCGAAACCCAAATCCGCCTCGCGGCCGAAGACGCCTACAAGCGGCTCCTCGCGCCGAGCTGCGAGATCGACGTCACCGTCGAGAAGAAGGCCGAGGCCGACCGCGCGGCGGTCGAGGTGTTCGCCGAGAACCTTCGCCACCTGCTGCTCGCCGCGCCGCTCGGCG
>CAVCXQ010000114.1:0-4534 GCA_963606275.1 uncultured Muribaculaceae bacterium
GGTGCATCATGGACGCGCTCAAAACGGGGCGCGAGGGCAAGTTCTGCAAGATCAACGCGGTGCTCACCTTCCGCGAGTGGCTCGACGACTTCGCGTCCGACGAGACGCGCGCGATCGGCGACCGGCTGATCGAGAAGGAGCTCGCCGGCATCAAGGAGTGGCTGCCGAAGTTCTACCCGACGGTCATGAAGCAATACGAGGCGACGTGCCGCGGCGAGCGCGACCTGTTCTTCTAGGCTCTCCGGACTGACGACGATGAAGCTGAAGGTCGGCCAGACGCTGCGCAACGTCTTCACGGTCGGCTCCCTCACGTCGGCGAGCCGCATCCTCGGCCTGGTGCGCGAGATGCTGCAGTCGCGCCTCATCGGCGCTGGCGTGGAGCAGAGCGCGTTCACGCTCGCCTTCGCGCTGCCGAACATGGCCCGCAAACTCTTCGGCGAGGGCGCGCTGACCGCCGCGTTCGTGCCGGTCTTCAAGGGCGAGGTGGCGTCCGGAGACGTCGAGTCGGCGCGGCGGCTGGCGCGGGCGGTGATGACGATGGTCTTCCTCATCCTCGGCTCCGCCGTCGTGCTCGCGGTGGTCGGCCTCTCCGCCGCGCTCGGGCTCGCCGACACCGCCGGATTCTCTCCGCGCGCGGTGCTGACCCTGCGGCTGGTGCGCATCCTCTTCCCCTACATGGTGTTCATCTGCGGCGCGGCGTTCGGCATGGGCGTCCTCAACGCGCTCGGACGCTTCGTCGAGGGCGCGTTCATGCCCGCCTTCCTGAACGTCGTCTGGATCGCCGCGCTCGGGACGCTCTGCTTCTTCCCGGGGCTTTCGGCGGCGACGCGGGTGACGGTCGTCTGCTGGGCGATCCTCGCCGGCGGCGTCGCGCAGATGGCGTTCCTCTTCCGCTGCATGCGCAAGCGCGGCTTCGGATTCCGCTTCGCCCCCTTCTCCGCGTTCCGCGAGGAGAGGTTCCGCCTGGTGTGGCGGAACACCCTGGTCGGCGCGGTCGGCGCCGGCGCGGTGCAGCTGAACTACCTCCTCGACCAGGCCCTCGGACAGCTCGCCGCGCCTTGGGCGGCAGGCGTCGTCGGCTACGCGGAGCGTCTCATCGACCTGCCGCTCGGCGTCGTCGGCGTCGCCTTCGGGACAGTCCTGCTGCCGACGTTCGCCGGACACTTCGCGAAAGGCGACGAGGCCGGCGCGAGGCGCGCGCTGAAGCGGGCCGTCCTGCAGATGACGGCGCTGATGCTGCCGGCCTCGGCCGTCACCTTTTTCTGCGCCCCGCTGATCGTGAAGATCGTCTACGAGGGCAACGCCTTCGACGCGACCGCAACCGTGCGCGTCGCCAGGGCGCTGTCCGTCTACGGACTGGGGCTGTGCTTCTTCTCCGTCCAGAAGTGCCTGGTGCCGTTCTTCCAGGCGCAGAAGGACATGAAGACGCCCCTCCGCGTCACGCTGCAGACGGTATGCCTGAACGCCGCGCTGAACGTGCTGGCGGTGGTGGCGCTGCCGCAGGAGTGGCGCCACGTCGGGCTCGCGGCCTCGACCTCGTTCTGCGCCCTCGTCGGCTGCGTCCTTCTCGTCCGCGCCCCCGGCTTCCGCCGGACGACGACGGTGGAAGCCGGCGGACGCTAGCGTTTCTCCTCCTTGGCGTCCGTCGTAATGGGGGTTGTTTGCGAATCTCCCATTTGCCTCTCTTCGCGTCCATCCTGTCGCTTGCTCATGTGCGGCGCGTTCATCCGCAGAGTCTCTCTTCGTTTCGCCACGCGAACTCCATCACATTCCAGTCTATTAGCGGTCTGGCTGCGCGGCAAGAAAGCCGTTCAGCCAGCGAAGTCCGTCCGCGAGGTTGTCGAACGCGCCCTCGAGCTGCGCGTCGTATGCCGCCGTCAGGATTCCCTTGAACGTCGGGCCCGGCTTCATGCCGAGAGCGATCAGGTCGCGTCCGCGCACGACCGGCTTCGGCGCGGCCGCCTCCACCTCCAGCCGCTTCGCCTGCGCCACCAGCCACTCGCACGCCTCCGGACTTGTCGTGTCCGCCGCCGACACCCGCACCAGCGCCTCGATGCTGCAAACCTTCGTCGCCAGCCGGCGCACCGCCCCGTCGGACGACCTGTCGCGCCACATCGCGAACGGGCGCATGTGCATCCGCACCAGCGGCGGCACGTCGCGCAGCAGCCGCTCCTCGTTCGTCAGCCGCCGCAGGAACGACAGCGTCGGCGCGACGCCGGCATCGTCGTGCCCCAGCGAGCGGATGCGCCGCTTCACCGGGTCGTAGCGCGTGCAGTCCGGCTTGCCGAAGTCGTGGCACAGCACCGCCAGCCCGACGAGCAGGGCTTCGTCCGCCGGCCACCCCCCGGCGTCGCGCGCCGCCGCGAACCGGTCGAGGCATTCCAGCGTATGGTTCCAGACGTCGCCCTCCGGATGCCACTCCGGGTCCTGCTCGCAGCCGATCAGCCGCTCCAGCTCCGGGTAGTGCCGCGTCCAGCCGACGGCGCGGAGAAACGAGAGCCCGCGCGAGATCTCCACGCCCTGCGTGAGCAGCTTCGCCCACTCGCCCATCAGCCGCTCCTGGGCCAGACCCTCCGGAGTCATGGCGCGGCAGACGTCCACCGTCTCCGGCGCCGGCTCCAGTCCGAAGCGCGCGGCGAACTGCATCCCGCGCAGGACGCGAAGCGGGTCTTCGGAGAAGTGCGGCGAGACGTGCCGGAGGACGCGCCGCTCCAGGTCGGCGCGTCCGTTCCAGGGGTCGAGCAGCTCGCCGGTGAGCGGGTCGCGGTAGATCGCGTTGACGGTGAAGTCGCGCCGCGCCGACGCCTCGGAAAGCGAGAGGTTCGGGTCGGGAGCGGTCTCGAAGGCGCGGTGCCCGAGGCCGAGCTTCGTTTCGCGGCGCGGCAGCGCGACGTCGACGTCGTGTCCCTTCAGCTTGAGGACGCCGAACGACGCCCCTACCAGGTCGAGCGCGAAGCGCGACGCCAGCGTCTCGCGAAGCCGCTCCGGAGAAAGCCCGTAGACCTCGAAGTCGAAGTCCTTTGGACGTCCGCCGAGAAGCTCGTCGCGGACGCATCCGCCGACGAGCAGGGCGCGTCCGCCAGCCGCCCGCACGAGCCGGGCGACCTCGCCGACGACGGGATCAGCGGCATCCGCCATGCGTCAGCCGCGCACCGCGGGGTTGAGGTAGATCGGACGCGGCTCGCGGACGAGCGCGGACGGGTTCGCCTCGGAGAACGCCCGCAGTCCGTCGTCCGTCGGCGTCACGCCGCCGACGAAGCGCTCGCCGAACGCCGCGCCCAGCCGGGCGCCGACGCGCGCTTCGTCCGCCGTCGCGACCAGGAATCCGTCCGGAACGCCGTCCTCCGCCTTGTCCGCGTCGACCTGGCCGACGTCGCGGACGAGCGAGAAGCCGTCGAAGAGCGCAACCCAGAGCTTGCCGCATCTGGCGTCGCCGACGACGGCGAGGCGGCATGGCCCGCGCTCGGCGAAGACCTGCGCGGCGGCGGCGCACGGCGACGGCATCCCCAGCACCTCGCACTTGCGTCCGAGGGCAAAGCCCTGCGCGAAGGCGATGGCGGAGCGGACGCCGGCGAAGGAGCCGGGGCCTGTCCCCACGACGATGCGGTCGATGCCGTCGAGGTCGAGGGACTCGACCCATGCGCCGCCGCGTCCCGGCGCCGCCGACCGCTCTAGATACAGGGTCTTCATCTGGAAAAGGCGGATGCCTCGGACGTCGCCGCGAACGAGTTCAGAAGACGATCGCGACCTTCGGCAGGGCCTTGCGGATCCGTGCCATCTCGGCGGCGGAGAGGCTCAGCTCGCCAAGCTGCAGCGACTGCAGCGTCTCCCATGCCGACAGGTCTTCTGGAAGCTTCGTGATCCGCGTCCGGCTGAACGAGAGGTTCTTGAGCCCCTTCTTCTCCGCCAGCCACGCCGGGACCTCCTTGATCGGGTTGCCGGAGAGGTCGACGTCGGTCAGCGACGGCAAGGCCTTCAGCGTCTCGGGGACGGACGCGAAGCGGTTGTTCTTCAGGTAGATGCGCCGCAGGTTCACGAGCGCCTTGAGGTCAGGCAGGGACGAAAGCCGGTTGTCGTTGAGCCTGAGCCACTTAAGCCCGTCCAGTTTCGCGACCTGGTCGACGTTGGTCAGCGCGTTGCGGTCGAGGTTCAGGTAGTCGCCGACCTTCGAGAGGTCGGCGGACGCGAGGTCGGCGAGTCCCTTGTCCGAGAGGTAGACGCGGCTTTCTGGCGGGACGGTCTTGTAGGCCGGCTCCGGCTCGTTGAAGCAGCCCGTCGCGCAGAGAAGAGGGGCGAGAATGATCGAATAGTCGAATAATCGAACAATCGAATGTCTGACCGTCGAATGACTCATGCTTGCTCCTCTGCGCGATGGGCTGCGGCGACGCCTACGCCTGGGCGGCGGCGGCGATGATGCCGGCGAAGTCGGCGGCCTTGAGGGCGGCGCCGCCGATGAGGCCGCCGTCGATGTCCTTCTTGGCGAGCAGCTCCGCCGCGTTGCCGGGCTTCATCGAGCCGCCGTACTGGATGCGCA
>CAVCXQ010000115.1:0-4534 GCA_963606275.1 uncultured Muribaculaceae bacterium
CGTGTCATCCGGACAGGCGAGGCTAGCCCTCGAGGAGCTCGAGCATCGCCTTCGCGCTGAGCGAGGACGCCCCGTCGGCGAGTACGTCCTCCGCCAGGGCCGTCTTCTTCTCGTGCAGGCGCACGACCTTCTCCTCGATCGTGTCCTGGGCGATCAGGCGGTAGACCGTGACGGGCAGGCGCTGCCCGATGCGGTGCGCGCGGTCCGTCGCCTGGCTCTCCACCGCCGGGTTCCACCACGGGTCGAGCAGGATCACGTAGTTCGCCGCCGTCAGGTTCAGCCCCATGCCGCCCGCCTTGAGCGAGATCACGAAGAAGTCCCCCGCGCCCGACTGGAACGCCGCGACCGCCTTCTCGCGCGCCGACTTCGCCGTCGCGCCGTCCAGATACTGGTAAGTCCAGCCGTTCCGCTCGATCATCTTCCGGACGATCGACAGGTAGTCCACGAACTGCGAGAACACGAGGGCGCGGTGTCCGCTCGCCTTCAGGTCGCCGAGCAGGGCCTCGAGCGCGTCGAGCTTCGCCGAGGCGAGCATCGACGGCATCACGAGCGACGGATGGCAGCAGAAGCGGCGCAGGCGCGTGAGCTCCGCGAGGATCGCGAGCTTGTTCTCCGGGTCGCCGTCCGCGAGGCGCTTGACGGCGTTCCGGCGCGTCGCCTCGTAGGCGTGGCGCTCGTCGTCGCCGAGCACGACGGGCACGGTGATCTCCTCCTTGTCGGGCAGGTCGGTCAGCACGTCGCGCTTCAGGCGGCGCAGGATGAGCGGCTTGACGAGCCGCTTCAGGCGCGGCGACGCGAGCCCGTGCGGCGCGAGCTCGCGCGCGAAGCGGGCCTCGCCGCCGAGCATCCCGGGGTTGATGAAGTCGAAGATGCTCCAGAGCTCGGAGAGCCGGTTCTCGATCGGCGTGCCGGTCGCGACGACGCGGAACTTCGCCTGGAGGGACTTGACGCTCTTCGCGCGGTGCGTGTTGTGGTTCTTGATCGCCTGCGCCTCGTCGAGCGCGACCACGTTCCACGCGACGGACGCGAAGCGCGCCTCGCGCGTCGTGAGCACGCCGTAGCTCGTGACGACGACGTCGCTCTCCTTCGCGAGCGCCGCGACGTCCTCGTCGTCCGCCGCCACGTTCGCGGACTGTCCGACGAGCCCGACGCGCAGGCCGGGCGCGAAGCGCGCGATCTCGTTGCGCCAGTTGAAGGTGACGGACGCCGGGGCGACGACGAGCGACGGCCCGTCGGCGCGGCGCGCGGCGAGGAGCGCGATGACCTCGATCGTCTTGCCGAGCCCCATGTCGTCCGCCAGGCACGCGCCGATGCCGCACGCGGCGAGGCGCGAGAGCCACTGGTAGCCCTCGGCCTGGTAGGGACGCATCTGGCACTTGAAGCCGTCCGGCTCCGGGAACTCGCGCGCGAAGGCGTCGCGGATGGTCTCGATGCGCCGGCGCACGACGGCCGGGAGCGGCAGCGCGTCGTCCGCCTCGGTCTCGCGCGCGGCCTTCTCGAGGGAGGGCAGCGCGGCGGGGGAGATGAGGATCTTCCCGCCGCGCTCGACGCCGGCGGCCTTCAAGGCCTCGACGCGGCGGGCGAGCGCGGCGGAGAGCCGCAGGTAGCGTCCCTCGGTGAGGCGCACGAACGCGCCTTCGCGCGAGTCGAACGCGCGCAGGAGGTCGAGGAAGGAGAGGACCTTGCCGTCGTCGAGCGTGAACTCGCCGGAGACGCCGAGCCAGTAGTCGGCCGTCTCGCCGCCCTCGATCCGCGCCGAGTGCGCGACGAGCGACGAGAGCTGCAGCGACTCGCCCTCCGGCCACTCGAGCGCGAAGCGCGGCGCGTCCGCCGCCTCCGGGGCGCGCGCGGCCTCGTGCAGGACGGCGAGCGCGGCGAGCGCGTCCTCGACGCCGTCGAAGACCCACGTCGCCTCGCCGGCCTTCGCGCCCTCGAACGGCGCGAGGGCCTCCCGCGCCGGCGCGATCGCCTCCTCCTCCGCAGTGAAGTCGCGCGTCAGGAGGACGCGGGACTTGTCGGCGCGGACGACGAGCCGCTCGGGGAGTCCCCGCCCCGGCTCGGCCGACCACGCCGGCTCGCGCGCCAGGCGGACGGACAGCGACGCCGTGAGCGTCCCGTCGCGATACGCGAGCCGCACGCACGGCTCGCAGAGCGTCGCCTCGCGCGGGACGTTCGGCGCGGCCGCCGCCGTCTTGTCCCAGGCGAACGGAAGGCGTCCCTCCGCCGCCGACATCACGCCCGAGAGGCGGTCAAGCCCCTCGCCCGGGATCCGGATGCGGTCTTTGCCGCGTGACTGCGCGTCAATCAGGCGCGCGGCCTCGCGATACGCCTTCGTCATCTCGACGAAATGCCAGACTTTCGGCCGGCCGCGCTCGCGGTTGAGAACGTAGCCAGGACCCCTGCCTTCCAAGTCGAGCGGGATCGGCGCGACGAGTTCGGCCGAGCCGTCGGACTTCATCCGCACCTCGACCTTCGCCTCCGTCCAGTCGACTTCGATCGTCTCCAGCTTCTCCGGATGCGGCTTCGAGTCCCAGTAGTCCTCGTAATCCCTGACGTCGGCCAGGATCTCCGGACACGCCGCGAGCTTGCGGAGCGCGGCCACGGACGGATAATGGCGCCGGGGAGCGTAGGAGTCCGGCGTCAGGGCGCCGCACCCGACGAGGAGAGAGCGCACTTCGGAATCCTCTTGCGTCAGGATGCCGTCCATCTCGCCGGAGAGGAACTTCGCGTCGGACAGGACGCGCAAGGCGCCGAGTCCGCCGTTCTTCAAGCGAGGGATGACGACGGGGAAGACTCGCGAGACGTAGGGGCGTCCGTCGCCGACGACGATGCGGACGACCCAGTGGAACTCGTCGCGCCGCGCCGGCGACGCGCCTTTCGCTCCCGACGCGGACTTCTCCAGTCCGAACGCCTTCTCGAAGGCGTCGAGGGCTGTCTCCCACGGCTTGCGGAAGGTGGTCGGCGCGGCGAACGCGACGGAGAGGTCGATGCCGGCGGCCTCGATCGCCTTTGCCGTCGCGGCTTCGCCGGACGTTCCGCTCGTCAGCTGGCGCACCGTCGCCGCGACGTCGGCCGCGAGCGACGGATAGCCGTTCGCCTGCAGCCGGGTCGCGAAGTCGAGAGTCCGCGCAGACAGCGGCGGAATGTCGGACTTGCCGAACAGGACGGCCAGCGTCCGCAGGTAGCCGAACGGCATCGTCGCCGGCCAATCGGACTTGTTGGCCTTGGACAGGTGGACGGGAAACTGCCGCACGACGTCGGCAAACGCCTCCGCCCACTTCCGATCCGAGAGACGGGCGCGGATGCAGTCACGCCGGGCGCGGACCCACCCGCGCTCGAACGAGACGGCGCAGTCCTGCAGGAAGTCCAGGGTGCGGCTCAGACCGCCGGGCGTCTTCTTCTCCGCGAGGAAGCGGCAGACGAAGAGGACGAGCGCGACGGGGAAGTCGAGGGGAGACCAGGTGTCCGGATCGTTCTGCACCACGCCGAGCGCGGCGAGGAGCTCCGTGCCCGCCGCGTCGAACGCGCGCGACGCGGCGTGGACGAGGCCGGATGCGATCGACTTCTTGTGGGCGTAGCAGAACGGCGACTCGACGCCGACGGACTTGATCGTGTCGAAGTCGCGGTTCCAGAAGGCGAGGCCGAGCAGGAGATTCGTCGCCCAGGGCGTCAGCGGCGCGCGCGTCCGCAGGTCGTTGAGGCGCGCGAGGGCCCAGCGCGTCGGTTCGCCGGCGAGGAAGTCGTCCGCCGCGAGGAAGGCGACGAGCTCGGCCTCCGTCTGCGCGTCGAAGTGGGACTGTCCCGCGCGCAGGGCGGCGGCCTCGGCGCGCGCGACTTCGCTCAGCTGCGTTCCTTGCGCCGTCGACCACGGCTCCGTCCGCACCGCCTTGTAGGCGGCGGCCAGGTCTTCCGGCAGACTTCCGGGATAGTCCAGGATGTCACGGAAGTTACCGACGAACATGCGCTGCTTCGCGCGCTTGTCGCACCAGCTCCGGGAGGTGTTCAGCACCGGCAGGATCTGCGCGTCGTCGCCCGTCGTCGGCAGATACGAGGTGAGCGAGGTCATGCGTTCCAGGGCCTGCGTCAGCTGGCTCCAGGCCCGGAGGCCGAAGCGGTGGAGCGTGTGGCGATAAAGCGCGAGCTCCGCCATGCGCTCGCCGTGCCAGGCCCGCGGATTGGCATCCGGGTTAGGCAAGGCGCGGCTCGTCCACGAGATGACGTCCGTCGTCCAGAACGCCCAGTTGAAGGAGTCGGACAGGGAGAGGAGTCGCCGCATCTGGTCGGCGGAGAGGGCGGTGCGGCAGAAGGAGACGCCTTCGCGCGTGCCTGACTGCGCTTTCTTCGTCAGGAGGCCGCGGGAGAGGAGGTCGGGGATCGGGAGCGGCGGCCGCGTCGGGGCGGCGGACTCGCCGACGCGCGGCAGCGTCCAGAGGGTCTGGAGGGAGGCGGCGGAAATCGGCTCGCCGAAATACTGTGTCCAATAAAGGACGAAGGCCTCGGCCTCCGTCCATTCGCCCGCGCCCGTCGCGCCGGG
>CAVCXQ010000116.1:0-4470 GCA_963606275.1 uncultured Muribaculaceae bacterium
CGGCAGCCTCTTCCTCGGCGGGCTTCTCGGCGGCATTTGCCTCCTTGGTAGGAGTCTCTTCCTCGGCGGTCGCCTCTTCTGCAGCGGGCTTGGTGTCGGCCGCGGGTTCGGCGGAGGATTCGCCGTCGAGCTGCTTGAGGAGGTCGTCGAGATCGTCCTGCGCCGACGCGGCGAACGGCGATGCGGCGAACGTCATCGCCGCGCAGACGGAGCAAATCGTCCTGGTGATTTTGGCTTTCACAGACTATCCCTTTTTTCCCGGAAAGTGCCTTCCTTTCGCAAGGACGACTCCATCCCTTTTTTTCTCAGTTGGCAGTATACTAAAACTACGGCTGTTCTTCAAGGGCTTGGAGCGTCTTTTTCGCGCCCGTGCGCTCGTTGCGGAACGCGACCCTGATCGACTTGCCGGCGGACGAGATCGACTCGACCTTGAACGAGTCGCGGTTGAGCTTGACCGTCGAGCCGGGCACGGCCTCGAAGGTCTTGAGCCCGCCGCGCTCGTAGGCGAGCGCCACCTTGACGTCCAGGTCGGCCGGCTCCTCGCGCACGTCCTGCGCGAGGACGAGCGTGACCGACTTGCCGTCCGTCTTGCGGACGACGACGACCTCGGAGACGTCGACGGACACGGTCATGCCCTTCATTCCCTTGCGGGCGCGCTTGTCCTCCTTCTTCTCGAACGACTTGAGGGTGAAGCCGGAGGGGTGCTTGGCGTCGCCGATGTCCTCTCCGACGACGGCGGTGAAGGTGCGTCCGAGGCGTCCGTAGTCGTCCTTCATGCGCGGGAAGAGGAACTCGCAGCGCCAGCCGGCGGGGATCTTCGTCGCCTTGGTGAAGACGAACGGCATCTTGACCTTGACGAGCGGCGGCACGATGCGCAGCGAGTCGAGGTAGTCGGGGTGGCTGTCGGGGTCCTTGGGGTCGGTGCCGGCGAGGAACTCCTCGAGGTTGGTGAAGCCGTCTCCGTCGGCGTCGGCGTCGGCGTCCGCCGCGTCGCCGGGGTCGAAGCCGTGCTTCTTCTCCCATTCGTCGGGCATGCCGTCTCCGTCGGCGTCGAGGACGACCTGCTTCTCCTCCTCCTGCTTCTCTCCGCAGAAGGGGCACTTGGGGAACGCCTTGACGTCGCCGGGAATCGCCAGGCGGCACTTGGGGTTGTGGCAGAAGACGCGGCGTTCGCTGGCGAGGAAGCTGGCGGACGTGCCGGTGAGGGTGGCGACGAGCGGCGGGTTCTCGGCGAGGCGGACGGCGCGGTCGTAGGGGATCATGTCGACGGCGGCGACTCCGTTCTCGGCGGGGCGCATCCGGCGGACGCCGGCGGCGGCGTCTGCGGCGGCCTCCTCGGGGTCCTGTCCCCCGGAGAGGAAGCAGTAGGCGACGGCGGCGACGAGCGCGAGAGCCCCGGCCCCGGCGGCGACGCGGTCGTAGTAGGCGGCGAAGAATCCCTTGTCGGAACGAGCGCTCATTTTGCGTCCTCCTTCTTCTTTTCGTCCTCGTCGTCGTCGGCGAGAAGTCCGAAGTCGCAGACGGTGAGGGCGAGGGTTATCTTGAGCGGGGCGTCGGACTGCGGGTCGGTGACGACGCCGGCCTTGGCCTCGTCTTGCTTCTCGCTCTTCTGCTCCGCGGCGGCGGCGGGGCGGCGCGAGCCGCGGCGTCCGCTCGGGCGGGCGGCCTCCTTCTTCTCGGTCCCGCCGAGGGCGTCGGAGATGGCGTCCTCGGTGCGGGCGATGGCGACGGAGTCGACGATGACGAAGCGCTCGCAGTTGCAGAGGGTGTTGATCGCCCTGACGAAGGCGGGCGGGCGGGCGGAGAAGGTGAAGACGTAGGAGAACGACTTCGGGCCTTCGGCGTCGGCTGCCTTGGCGTCCCTGCCCTTCGCCTTCGCCTTTGCGCCGGCGGCGGGGCGGCGGGAGCCCGGGCGGCGCGCGGCGCCCTTCGCCGGCTCGGCGGCCTTCGCGGCGGCGGCGTCGGCGCCGAAGCCGATTTCGGTGATCTCGAATATGCCGGCGGACGCGAGGGTCTCGACGACGAGCTGGACGTCGTCCCAGCGGCGGACGAGCTCGGGGAGGCGTTCGGTCTCGGGCATCTTGCCCTCGGTGATGTAGGGCTTGAAGGGGCCGAAGTCGAAGTCGGGCTTCATGAGTCCGCCGCCGGGGAGGGCGCCGGGGAGCTCGGCGAGGCGCTTGGCGTCGGCGACGAGCTCGGTCTTGAACTGGGCCTCGGTCATCTTCCTGACGGGGCGGTCGCCGCGCGAGGCGATGCGCCGCGCGGCGAGCGTCCACTCGGACACCTTGGCGGTGTTGGCCTCGATGGCCTTGACGCTCGCGGCGCAGGGGTAGACCGGCTTGCGCGAGAGGGTCTGGGCCATGTCCTCGACGGCGAGGAGTCCGTCGTTGCCCTCGTCGTCGCCCTCGAGGGCGGCGACCTTGGAGTCGTATGCCGACCAGGCGAAGAACCCGGCGGCCAGGGCGGCGACGGCGATCGCGCCGCCGCACGCGGCTAGCGTCTTCTGGTTGCTGTTCATTTGAACTTGACCTCCACGGTGAACTGCTCGACCTGGGCGTTGCGTCCGATGGCGCTCATGTCGGAGATGCGGACGGAGTCGGAGTCTATGCAGGGGCGGCCCTTGAGGCGGTCGACGACGGTCTCGCCGGGGGTCTTGCCCTGGAGGCCCTTGACGCGGTCGCTCCAGAAGCGGACGACGAGCCTGGAGCCGTCCCACTTCTCGACCCACATCCCCGGGAGGAGTGAGTCGCGGACGGCGTTGACGCGGGTGGCGGCGGCGGAGCGCGCGACGAGGAGCTTCCGCAGCGCGGCGGCGGCCTGCTCGGCGGCGGCGAAGGCGTCCTGGGCGGACTTGACCCTCTTGTCTGCGGACTCGAGGGAGCTGAGCTCGGTCTGGACGGCGTCGCGCCTGGCGGCGATCTCGTCGCCCTGCCTGGAGAAGGCGAAGGCGAGGACGGCGATGGCGGCGACGAAGCAGACGCCGGCGGCGGCGACGAACGGGATGCGGGCCTTCTCGGCGCGGGCCTCGACGATCGACGGCGGCAGGAGGTTGACGTCGAAGCGGGCGGCGCCGGCGAGGTGGAGGGCGAGGCCGACGGTCGTGGCGATCATGGCGCCGTCGGTCTCCATGGCGGCGGCGTCGACCTTCGGGCCGACGGAGACGGCGGAGACGGCGTCGAAGAACTCGACCTCGATCTGGAGGGAGTCGCGGAAGAAGACGTCGAGCTGGGGCAGGAGGGCGGAGCCGCCGGTGAGGTAGAGCTTCGCGGGGGCGGAGCCGCCCTGCTGGCTGCGGTAGAAGTTGACGGAGCGCGAGATCTCGGCGTTGAGGCGGGTCATGGCGGCGCGGCAGGCGCGCGCGACGCGCTCCATGGTCTCGTCGGCGTCCTCGGTGACGCCGCCGAGGGAGACGTAGCCGTGCTCGCGCTTTATCTGCTCGGCCTCCTCGGCGGAGCATTCGAGGGCGCCGGCGATCTCCTTGGTGACGGCGTTGCCGGCGACGGGGATCGAGCGGGTGTAGATGCGGTCGCCCTCGACGATGACGAGGGTGGTGGTCTTCGAGCCGATGTCGAGGAGGACGCAGCAGGGGGCGTCGTCGCCGATGACGGCGCGGAGCGCGTTGGTGAGAGCGAGCGGCGCGGCGTCCACGAGGACGGGCGAGAACCCGGCGGCCGCGACGGCGGAGGTGATCGCCTCGACCTGGTCGACCTTGGCGGAGACGATCATGACCGACTTGTCTCCGCTCTCGGTGTCGCCGAGGACCTGGCGGTCGCAGACCATCTCGTCGATGGGGAAGGGGACGTTCTGCTCGATCTCGTAGCGGACGAGCTGCTCGAAGCGCTCGGCGCCGCCGGCGGCGGGGATGGCCGCGAAGCGCGGGAAGACGAGCTGCCCGGAGATGGCGACGCCGATCTCGCCGGGGCGGATGCCGGCGGAGCGCGCGGCCTCCTGCAGGGCGGGGGTCAGGATCGCCGAGGCGTCGCCGCCGTCGAGCGGGGCGGCGAGCGCGGCGGTGCCGTAGCTCACGAGCGTCAGCGCGCCCTTCGGGCCGGCCTCGTATTCGGCCAGCTCGACGTTCGCCGCGCCGACGTTCAGGGTGAGGAGTCGTTTTGACATGGGGTGAGACCTTTTGTTTTGAATAATCGAATAATCAAGAATAATCGAATAAGCGAATGGGGGATGGGTTTTAGGTTTCAGGGTTCAGATTTAAGATTTAAGATTTAAGATTTAAGATTTCAGATTTCAGATTTCAGATCTTTTTTCAGGTTTCAGCCTCGCGTCGCTGTCGCCGCTAAAGTCTCTCACGTCGCGGCAGCCGTTGGGGCGGCGTGAGGGACGTCAGAGGCATCAGGGACTGGAGACCGCTCTTCATTCGATTATTCAGATATTCGGTTATTTTATCAATTCGCTAATTCGCTAATTCACTAATTCGCTAATTCGTTAATTCGCTAATTCGCTAATTCGTTAATT
>CAVCXQ010000117.1:0-4451 GCA_963606275.1 uncultured Muribaculaceae bacterium
TAACAGGAAGCGCATTATCCTTCGTCGACATATCATATCCACCGTTCAAGGGAGGTGCGGGATTCCCTGAATGGAATCAGCCCGTCACACGACGAGGTCGTCTGTCGCGTGTCGTGTTGTTCAGGATACGTCCAGTCCGGCTTCATTCGGCGGGCTCCGCGTTTTCCGCGTTCGCCGCCCGCCACTGCTGCGCGGCGTCCGGCGTCGTGTAGGGCTCGCCCGTCACGAACTCGTAGACTTCCTTCATCTCGCGCACGGCGGCGGGGTTGCGGTTCGCGCTGATGATGCGCACGGCCGCGTCGACCACGGACGCGCTGTTCTCAAAGCCCTTGAGCTGCCCGGCGAGCATCGTCAGCGCGTCGTCGCTGCACGCGTCCTTGATCTGGAACAGCGACTCGATGTAGCCGAGTTTCGCGCTCTCGTCATCCATGTCCGAGAGCGCCATCTCGACGGCATCCAGCGCGGAGGATTTGACTTCCTCGTCGGCATCCGCGAGGAATGGCGTCAAGACGTCAAGCGTCTTGGGCCCGAACCACTGCAGGGCCTCGACGGCGCGTTGGCGCACCTCCGCCTCGGGATGGTTGACGAGCGATTCGGCGAGTTTGCGCACCTCGGCGATGTTCTCGTCGTCGAGCGCGGACTGAATCGACTCGACGAGTTTCTCGTCCTCCTCCGAAAGCTCGTGCGCGGCGGGCTCGTCGTCGGACGCCTCGTCCGCCGACGCGGAATCGTCCGCCGCCGTCTTCCTCGCCTCGGCGATGCGCTTGGGGCGTTCCGACTTCGCGTTCGCGGACGACCCGATGTCGGCAATGCGTCCTTTTTGCCGTGCCGCCGCGCCGTCCGCCGTTCCGTCGTTCGCGGACCCGCCGAGCCAGAAATACGCCGCCACCGCCACCACGAGCGCCACCGCGCCCACACCCATCAGAACTTTCTTGTTCATGTTACTTCGCCTCAATGACCACCGCGTCGCCGACCTTGACGGAAACCGTCTTCGCCTTGCCGTTGACCTGGCCCGTCACCTTCTCGCTCAGCCAGAACGCGCCCAACGCCCACGGCGTCCCGTCGCACGAGAGGCACCCGTCGCCCCAGTCGGGGAGCAACACGGCGCGGTAGGTCGCCGTCACCGTCTTGTCCGCCGAGTCGAGCGTCTTGAACTTGCCGCTCAGAAGCCCCGTCGTGCGGTTGAGCGAGAGCGTCGCCCCGACCGGCTTCGCCTCCGCCACGTCAAGCTTCGCCGCCGTCGACGTGATCTCGACCGCCACGCCGTCGCCGAGCGCCCCGTCCTCCGCGACGAGCGCGTGCCCCGTCGCCGTCGCGTCAACCGTGTCGAGCAAGTCCTGCTTCGCGTCGATCCACGAGCCGAGGACCCGTCCGTAGACGACCTCGCCGCTCGCCTCGGCAATCGCCTCCGTGTGCGACCACCACGGCAGGACGTCCGCGCCCGCCGTCACCGCCTGAACCGCGCCGTCCGCCTCGATGCGCAGCACCGCCGTCAGGCAGTCCTTCGACGAGCGGTAGTAGATCGGCAGCAGCGCGGCGTCCACGCCGTCCTCCACGAGCGTCCCGTAGCCGCTGAACGCCCGTCCGTTCGGCAAATAGCCCGCATACTGCATCCGCCCCGTCTTGGCGAGGCTGTCCGTCATCTTGAGCGTGACGACGGGCGAGCCGAGCGCGAGCGCGTCGCCACGCGGCGTCGCGAACGTCGCCGTGGCGCGTCCGACCCACGCTGTCGCCGGGTTCGCCTTGCTCCACGCCTTCGGGGCTTGTGCCGTCAGCGTCTTCTCGAAATCGGGATCGGTCAGCGCGACCGTGACGACGCCGTTCGCCGCCGCCGTCACGACGAGCGCGTAGTCCGGCTTCTTCGAGACGGTCAGCGTCGCGGTGAGGGCCCCCGTCTCCGCGTCGTAGCTGCTCCAGCTCGTCGACGCGAACGAGAGCGTCCCCTCCGCGCACTTGTATTTCGCCGTGCAGCGTCCCGTCGTCGGGATCGTCAGGTTCGCGATCAGCCCGACGAGCCGCCGCGATCCGTCGTCCACGACCATCATGTCCGGGATGACGCGCTTCGTCGCGACGGACGGATTCGCCCCCGGTGCGGACGGGTCGAGCGCCGCGACGTCGGTGACGGTGAAGCTGACCCGAATCGTCAGGCCCGGCGTCGTCGTCCGCCCCTCGACCTGCGACACCTGGTAGACCGCCTCAAAGGTCCCCGCCTTCGCGCGCGGCGTCCCGCTGATGACGAGCCGGTCGCCGACGAGCTTCACCGTCACGCCGGACGGCAGCGACCCGGAGAGCTTCGCGACTTTCGCCTTCGCGCCGTCCGCGAGGTTCGCGACGGCGACTTCCTGCGAGACGGCGCAGTAGCGCGTCAGGTCGAGGGCCTGCGCCGACGCCTCGAAGCGCGGCGCGTCCGCGCCGATGAGCTGGATCGCAATCGTCTTCGCGGACGAGTCGGCCTTGATGCCGTCGAGCGCGTCGAAGGAGACCGTCACCTTGCCGGACGGACACGCCGCGAGCGTCGGAAGCGTCAGCTCCGCCCACTGCGTCCCGGACTCGCGCGACTTCCAGGCGAACGCGGGCGCGTCGGCGAACGTCCCCGCCGTCGCCTGGATCGAGCAGCCGACGTCGCCGGACGCGCCGCCCGTCCGAGCGACGCCGATCCTCACGGTCGTCCCCTCCTCGGCGACAATCGTTCCCTTCTTCGCGAGCGCCGGCTCGGCGTCCGCGAACGCGACCTTGCCGACGTTCGACTTGTCGTTGTCGAGAATCGTGAGCGCGAACGCGCCCGCGTCCGCCGCGCCGTCGAGGACAAGCCGCAGAACCTGCGTGCCGTCCGCGTTGGCGTCGTCGAGGACGTCGACGGCAAAGCTCTTCGTCCCCAGCTCGCCGTCGGCCCAGGAGACCGAGTCCGTGACGATCCTGTAGCGGTCGGGGAAGGCGGTGGAGGCCGCGTCGACCGCGAGCGTCGCGCTCGCCGCGCCCGTGGCGCCGCCCGTGCGCGCGACCGGGACGGTGACGCGAAGGGCCCCGCCGGCCTTCTTCGCGTCCGCCTCGCTCGCCGTCGCGGAGGCCGCCGCGAACGCGAGAGCGCCCGCGTCGTCAACGGACGTCGCCGTGAGGCTGTAGGCGGCGGTCGAGTCGCCGGCGCGTTCGAGCGCGAACGCCGCGCTCGCCGCGAGGGCCTCGACCTGCACGAAGTAGTCGAGCGTCGCGTCCGCCGAGAGCGCCTGGGCCGGCAGGGCGACGCCGGCGGCGAGCGAGCCGGCCGCCGTCGCGACCTTCTCCGCCTTGCCGTTCGCGACCTTCCAGAGGCTGAGGCGGACGTCGTTCTCCTCCGCCGCTTGCGCGGCGGACACCGAACCCTTGACGGCGAGCGTCGTGCGGGTCCAGCGGTCGCGGCCCGTCAGGCGCCAGTAGTCGGAAAGGTCAATTGCCGAGATCGTCGACGATGCCGCGCCGCCGCGCACGCTCATCGCGCACGCGTCCGTCGTCGCCGTCGACCAGTGCGCGTTCAGCTCCTCCGTCGGGTCGTCCGCGAGCGCGAGGAGCTCGTCGAGCCGCTGCACGTAGGCGGCCGCCGCGTCCGTGTTCGTCGGGCTCACGTTGCTGAACTGGTCAAGCCGCCCCACGACGCGTCCGTCGGCCCCGCGCACAATGAAGCACGGCACGCCCGTCTTCCACGCGCCCGTCTGCGCGTTCGCCGCGTCGAGGCACTCCGGACGGCACAGGCCGCCCGCCGTCACCGAGTTCGTGACGAGGTTCAGGTTGCGCGCGAGGACGGCGGACGCGCTCGCGGCCCCGTCGCCGTCGGGCGCGACGCCCTTGCGCGAGAGGTAGCCCGCGCCGCTCTGGACGCGATCCTGCGGCGGCACGGTCGCGTTCACGTAGCGGTCGCTCACGGACGTCGCCTTGTAGGTCAAGAGGCACGTCTCGCCGCCCTTGGGGAAGGCCGGCACGTCGAGCGCGGCGCAGTAGACGCCGCTCGCCGTCGCCCAGTTGTGGAAAACATCCGTCTCGACGAGGTTCGCGTCGACGTTCACGCAGTCGGGACACCAGAGGCTGCCGCCGACGAGCGTGAGCGAGGGCTTCGCGGCCGTCTTCGCGCACGCGAGCGCGAGGTCGACGTCCATCGTCCATTCGCCCGGCTTGAGCGTCGCCGCGTCGCGCTCGCCGATCCAGAGCGGATTCTTCGGGGAGATTTCGCGTTCCACGACGGCGATGGCGGACGTCGCGACGGTCTGGCCGTCCTTGACGAGCGCGAGGGCGATCTCGTCGCCGGCCGCGCCGACGGCAGACGTGGTGCGCACGACGGGCCAGTCCGTCGGCTCCGCCGCCCCGGCGGCGAACGCGACCGACAAAGTCTCCGCCGCGCTCGCGCCCGGCAGGGTGAACCGAAGCTCGTATTTCTCGTCCTCGGACGTGTTCGTGCGCACGAGCGGCACGGCGACGGCGAC
>CAVCXQ010000118.1:0-4413 GCA_963606275.1 uncultured Muribaculaceae bacterium
GCGTCTTCATGTGCCTGGTGATCTCGACGTTCGCGTTCTGGGCGTGGCCGACGAAGGGGCAGGTCTGGGGCCTCGTGCCGGGCGGGCTCCCGCTGCCGGGCGCGGTCGCCGCGGCCGCCGCCGTCACCGCGCTCTGCGTCGTCTGCGTCGTCCGCCAGGGACGGCGGCGCTAGCGGAGCTATTCGTAGCGCAGGCAGTCGATCGGGTTCAGCTTCGAGGCGCGGTAGGCCGGGTAGAAGCCGAAGAACATCCCGACGAAGGCGGAGAACAGGAACGACCAGGCGGCGGACGACGCCTCGATGACGATCGGCCAGCTGTTGATCTCGCCGATCGCCTTCGCCGCGCCGACGCCGACGCCGACGCCGATCGCGCCGCCGACGGTGGCCAGGGTCACCGCCTCCAGGACGAACTGCCAGAGGATGCAGGCCGGCGTCGCGCCGATCGCCATCCGGAGGCCGATCTCCTTGATGCGCTCCGTCACCGAGACGAGCATGATGTTCATGATGCCGATGCCGCCGACGAGGAGCGAGATCGCCGCGACCGCCGTCAGCAGCACCGTCATCAGCCCCGTCACCGAGCCGATGGTGTTCATGATCTCCGTCGTGTCCCTCGTCTCGAAGTCGTTGTCCTCGTAGTCGGCGAGCTTGTGCCGCTGGCGGAGCAGGGCGGAGATCTCGCGCTTCGCCTCCTCGACGTCGTCCATCGAACGCAGGGAGACGTTCATCATGTTGATGGAGCGGAACTTCGAGCGCTGGAGGACGCGCCCGACGGTCGTGTAGGGGGCCATGACGGTGTCGTCCTGGTCCTGGCCCCATCCGTTGGCGCCCTTGGACGCCAGGACGCCGATGACCTTGAAGGGCATCGCGCCGATGCGGATGGTCTTGCCGACCGGGTCCTCGTCCTCGGCGAAGAGGTTGCTCCTGACCGTCGCTCCGATGACGCAGACGCGAGCGCAGGACTTCTCCTCGCTCTCGCCGAAGAAGCGGCCCTCGGCGACGCCCCAGTTGCGGATGTCCGGCATGTCGCGGCCGACGCCGGAGACGCGGGCGTTCCAGTTGCGGTTGTCGCGGATGAGCTGGCAGCTGACGTTGACGGACGGCGAGACGGCGGCGACGAGGTGCGAGAGCTCGCGGGCGACGGCCTCGGCGTCGTCGGCGGTCATGGTCTGCCCGGCGCCCATGCCGCTCTTGACCTGGCCCTTGCGGTTGCGGTCGGGGAACACCATGACGAGGTTGTTGCCCATCGAGGAGATCTCCCTGACCATCATCGTGGAGGCCCCCTTGCCGATCGCGAGCACGGCGATGACGGCGGCGATGCCGACGATGATGCCGATGCAGGTCAGCAGCGAGCGAGTCTTGTTGCGGAGGATCGCGAGGATCGCGACCTTGAATGCCATTGCGAGGTTCATGCCGGCGGCTAGTATACCAAAAACCCGCCGCCCATGGCGGCGTCGCCGGCATCCGACTCCATTACGCGGCTTCGGTGCGGGGAGGCGGTTTTTGGTATAATCGCGCGCATGAAGAAGGTATTTGTCGACGGATCCGCCGGGACGACCGGCCTGCGCATCCGCGAACGCCTCGCCGGACGGCGGGACGTCGAGACGGTCGTCCTCCCGGAGGAGCTCAGGAAGGACCCGTCGGCGCGCCGCGACGCCATGAACTCCGCCGACGTCGTGTTCCTCTGCCTGCCGGACGCCGCGGCCGTCGAGGCCGCCGCCATGGTCGACAGCCCCGAGACCGTCGTCATCGACACCTCTACCGCGCACCGCACCGCCGACGGATGGGAATACGGATTCCCCGAGCTCGCCGGCCGCCGCGAACGCATCGCCCGCTCGAAGCGCATCGCCAACCCAGGCTGCCACGCCAGCGGATTCGTCGCCCTCGTCGAGCCGCTCGTCCGCGCAGGACTGCTGCCGCGCGACGCCAGGCTCTGCGCCTTCTCCCTCACCGGCTACTCCGGCGGCGGCAAGAAGATGATCGCCGAATACGAAAGTGGAAAAGTGGAGGAGTGGAGAAGTGGAAAAGTGGAGGAGTGGAGAAGTGGAAAAGCGCGGGAAGGGGACTTGCTTCTCGCAGGCCGGCAGTATGCCCTTGGACAGGCGCACAAGCACCTCCCGGAGATGGCGAGGGTCTGCGGACTCGACCACGCGCCGTGCTTCTCCCCGGTCGTCGTCCCCCACTTCAGCGGCATGGAGGTGACGGTGCAGCTTTTCGCAGAGCAGCTCGCGCCGCAGTGCCGCGGACAGGCCCTGTCGCGGCTTCGCGAGACCTACCGCGACTGCTATTCCGGCGAAGGCCTCGTTCGCTTCGTCGAAGACCCGTCGGCGGCCGAAGGCGGCTTCCTATCATCCGCCGCCCTGTCGGGACGCGACTCGATGGAGGTGTCGGCGTTCGGCGGCGACGAGCGCGTCGTGCTCGTCGCGCGCTTCGACAACCTCGGCAAGGGCGCGTCCGGCGCGGCGGTCCAGAACATGAACCTGGCGCTCGGATGCGCCGAAGACGAGGGGCTCGTCCGCTGACCCGCCGGACTTTCGCACCGACTGCGCCATGAACTTCGCCAATCCCGCCTTTCTCGTGCTGACAGCGGCCGTGCCGGTCGCCGGACTGTGGTGGGCGTTTCTCCGCGCACGGCGCGAGAAGGCGCTCTCGAAGATCACGCTGCGCGTCCCGAAGTCCCCGGCGTCCGGACTGCAGTTCGCGCTCGTCCTCGCCGGGCTGGCCCTCGTCCTCTTCGCCGCGTCGCGTCCGAGATGGGGCAGGACGACGGAGCGCGTCGCGGCGCGGAGCCGCAACGTCGTGGTTGCCGTCGACGTCTCGCGCTCCATGCTCGCGGCGGACGTCCGCCCGAACCGCCTCGAACGCGCCAAGGCGGACGTCGCCGACCTCATCGACGCGCTCGGCGGCGACCGCTGCGCGCTCGTCGCCTTCCGCCGCACCGGCGTCGCCGTCTGCCCGCTGACGAGCGACCGCGCCTACCTGCGCGGCGCACTGGAGCGGATGTCACCGGATTCCGCGCCGCGCGGCGAGACCGACCTCGGCAGCGCCATCCGCGCCTCCCTCGACGCCCTCGACCCGGCCGCCGACGACCACAACGCGATCATCATGATCTCCGACGGCGGCGACCTCCGCGGCGAGGCCCTCGAAAGCGCCAGGCTCGCCGCCAGGCGCGGCGTCCCGATCTTCACCGTCGGCATCGGCGACCCCCGCGCCGGGGCCACGCTGCCGTCAGAGGACGGACGCGGCAACGCCAAGTTCAACGGCGAGACGGTCAAGGTCAGGCTGGAGGAAGCCTCGCTGAAGGCGATCGCCGAGGCGTCGAAGGGTCGCTACGTGCCGCTGGCGACGGCCGGCACAGCCGAGACGACGCTAGGGGCAATCTACCGCCGCTTCCTGCGCCAGGTCGCGGCGAAGGAGCAGAGCGAGGAGGAGGAACGCGCCGCCGAGCGCTACCAGGTCTTCCTCGTCCCGGGGCTGGTCCTGCTCGTCGCCGGTGCCGCGCTCTCGCGCGGACGCTTCGCGGGACGGCGCAAGGCGCATTCAGGTCAGGAGGTGGCATGATGAAGATATCGGAGATCGTCGCGTCCGACGCGCCAGGCGTGTCCTTCGAGGTGTTCCCGCCGAAACGCCGCGCCGCGCACGCCGCCGGCGAGGCCGACGCCGAGCGCGAGGCGATGCGCCGCACGAAAGAGGTCGTGGCGGAAATCGCCGCGCTTCGTCCGTCTTTCATCTCCGTCACCTACGGCGCCGCCGGCGGCTCCACCGGCGCGAACACCCGCGAGGTCGCCTCCTACGTCCAGAACGACTGCGGCGTCACCGCCCTCGCGCACATGACCTGCATCGCGTCCGACGCCGCGAAGGTGGCGGACGAGGTGCGCGGCCTCCGCGCCGCCGGCATCGAGAACGTCCTCTGCCTGCGCGGGGACTGTCCCCAGGACACCGAGTTCCCCGGCAGCCCGGCGTTCCGCCACGCGGCCGACCTCGTGCGCGCCCTCGCCGGCGAGGGGTTCTGCCTCGGCGGCGCGTGCTATCCGGAGGGACACCCCGAGTGCGCACACCTCTCGGACGACATCCGCCACGTGAAGGAGAAGGTGGACGCGGGGCTGGACTTCCTGACGACGCAGATGTTCTTCGACAACAACGTGATCTTCCACTACCTGGCGCGCCTGCGCGCGGCAGGGGTGACCGCCCCGGTCGTCGCTGGCGTGATGCCGGTCACGAACGGACGGCAGATCAAGCGCATCTGCGACCTCTCCGGCACCTACCTGCCGCCGCGCTTCCGGGCGATCGTCGACCGCTTCGGCGACGACCCGGTCGCGATGCTGGACGCCGGCGTCGCCTACGCGACCGAGCAGATCGTCGACCTCTTCGCGAACGGCGTCGCGCACGTCCACGTCTACACGATGAACAAGCCGGA